>DASWKU010000411.1:0-4560 GCA_036396455.1 Flavobacteriaceae bacterium | reverse complement strand
TTATTGGCTTCATCTTTGGCGTCAATTAATGTGTTAATTGTTTTACAGGCTTTAATCCTTTTGGACTGTACTTCAAAAGCCTTTTGTAATTGTTCATGGTTGTCCTGTAATTCCATTGATAATTCTATTAAGAAATTGTGTTGCCACTTTAAACCTTTTTGCCTTTCATTCCAATTGTTGATGCTTAAGGCAATGAGAATCCCAATGACCACAAGCACAATCTCGCCAATGGCGTATTTAAAGTACCTAGTGGTCTTTCCTTCATTTAATAGGTTTTGTCTGATATTTCTAAAGAGTTTGATCATAAGTTCTAGTGTTGCCCACGTTCGCCCCCAGCCCCTAAAGGGGTGCCGCCGCGCAGTACCGAGTTTATAATTTCAATTGTTTTTTAAAGTTAGATAATATTTCTTCATTTGTAAACCTGTGTTCAGCTATACCAACACTTTTTAGATACTCAGTTCTTTGTGTGTCTTTTTCTTTTTGTTCTTTTTTGAGATGATAACCGCCATCAATTTCTATAGACAACCTGAGTTTATGACAGTAGAAATCCAAAACATATCCTGCGATGGGATGTTGTCTTCTAAATTTATAACCCAATGGCTTTGTCTTTAAATAATCCCATAATTTTATTTCAGGTTCAGTCATATTTTCTCTAAGTTTAGCAGCATTTTTAAACACTTTTGGTGTTGCACCATCGTGCATTCCTGATATTTTGAGCCAATCTTTTTCCATCATCTTAAAATATAACTAATTTGTGCGTGGACTCTCCCCTTTAGGGGTTGGGGGCATGGAGGTGCAATCAAAATTCCAATAACCACCAGCACAATTTCGCCAATGGCGTATTTGAGGTAGCCGGTGGTTTTGCCTTGATTGAGACGCTTTTTGCGGATGTTTCTAAAAAGTTTGATCATTGTTTTAGTGTTTTTGCCCATGCTCGCCCCAACCCTAAAGGGTGCCAGTGCGCATTATCGATTTTATAATTTTTTTCATTTTACTGATTTAGAAAACCCACCCTTTAGTCCCGAAGCTTCGGGAGGGGAAAGGTCTTCGGTCTTGCCTGCCCATCCGGCAGGCGGGCCTTCAGCCAATAGTTTTTGACGTATGGTTCTAAAGAATTTTATCATCTTATTCTTTAAGAATCAAAGCAGGTAAATCCAATGCTTTGTATTGCGAGTTGTATGCACTCATTTCAGTATCGATGATTACATCCCGTTCATTTTGATAGACTTTCCAGTCCTTAAGCAAATCAGTTAACCTTAATTTAGAACCTTTGGTTACCTTAGGATCTGCTGCGTCCAAACTTTCTTTCAGAAATAAAAGTTGTGCATTGAGTTTATTGTTATAATTAATCACATCCTGAAACGTTTTTTGTTTGGGTTGAATCAGGTTTTCTTCCCATGATGTGATGCGTTTTATAAGTTTTTTGCCGGTATTTAAAAGTGAATCGGCAGCTTTATTATCTTTCAACAAGTTGGCATAATGCTCCAATTGCGACTTTGCCGAACGCATGTTGTTCACCGATTCGTGCATTTCTTTAACCGTGTTTTCAATCGTGGTGAGCATCGCTTGTTGCTCTTCAAAATCTTGAGGTGTTGATTTTATATTTGGATTGGGGAGAATGGTGACTTCAGTTTCGGAGCTTTCATTTTCTAAAGTCAATCTTAACGTATATTTTCCTGGAGCAACGTTGGAACCATTATAGCCGCCAAATACAAAAACTTTGTCTATAGCAGGTAAGGCTTCTCTTTGAAAATCCCATGTAAATCGGTTATACCCTTTTTTAGAAGGCAGCACTTCGGGAGCCGATGGTCCACCTGGCCACGATTTAAAGTCTTTTGGTTTTTGGTTGGTGTAGGTTCTGATCACTTTGCCATGTTCCAGTATTTCCAATTTTAACTTAAGGGAATCAGGGTCTTTTTCTAGATAATAATCAAACGTTACACCTTGTTTTGGATTTTGGCCCAAACCTGGAGTGAATTTATCTCTACTTCCACCAAAAAGGCGATAGGTGTCTTTGGGTTTGAAAATTTGGACTGCTTTTTTAGTGGCGGTCATATTTTGAAGCGCCCCCAGATCATCCAATATCCAAAAGCTACGTCCGGAGGTAGCTGCAACCAAATCGTTATCCTGGATAATTAAATCATTAACGGGTACAATCGGTAATCCTAATTGCAGTTTTTGCCAAAATGCGCCATCATCGGTTGAAATATATAACCCAGTTTCTGTACCGGCGTAAAGCAAGCTGCTTTGTTTTTTATCGGCCCTAACCACACGTGCAAAGGCATTGGGATCATCGATACCATTGACAATCTTGGTCCAGGATTGTCCATAATCATTGGATTTAAAAATATAAGGATTCAAGTCCATGGATTTATAACGCATAATCACTACGTAAACCGTGGCAGGATCCTGTTCTGAAATATCTATACTGTTTACAATACCATCAGGAATATCTTTTGGAGTGATGTTGGCCCAACTTAGTCCACCATTTTTGGTAATATGAAACAATCCGTCATCAGTGCCCACATAAAGTACACCTTCTTCATGTTGCGATTCCACTAAAGTCGTTATGGTATTGTAATTTTCACCACCTGCAGCTTCATTGGTGTAAGGGCCGCCACCTGGTCCCTGTTTATCCTTTTCGTTTTTGGTAAGATCAGGACTTATGGCCTTCCAACTGACCCCTTCATCGGTCGATTTAAAAACGATGTTACCAGCATGATAAATGGTGTTTCTATTGTGAGGCGACGTGATTATTGGCGCATTCCAGTTAAAACGATATTTGGCATCTTTTGGAGCGATGCTCAAACCTAATTCGGGATATTCCATAATCAATTTTTCCTCGTTTGTGGCTTTGTCCCATTTGGCAATGAGGCCTTGATAAACACCACCGTAAACCACATCTGGTCTATCAGGATCAAAAGCAATAAAGGCACTTTCACCACCTGCTACTGAATACCAGTCTTTCCAATCAATTCCAGTGCCATTGGTTCTACTGGCTATACCAATCGCTGAATTGTCCTGTTGGCCCCCATACACAAAATAAGGCACTTGATTATCAGTAATGACACGATAAAATTGTGCGGTTGGTTGGTTCTCCTGTGTACTCCAGCTCTGTCCACCATTGTGTGAAATGTTTGCACCGCCATCATTTGAGTTGATCAATGTAGTGTTATCATTGGGATCGATCCATAAGTGATGGTTATCGCCATGAGGAACTGGAATATTCGAAAAGCTTTTTCCGCCATCAATCGATTTCATCATGGGTGCGTTTAACACATAAACCACATCTTCGTTTTGAGGATCTGCAAAAATCTCCATGTAGTACCAAGAACGCGTGATGTTCACACGGTCTGAATTGATTTGCTTCCAGATTTTACCAGCATCATCAGAGCGGTAAACACCACCTTTTTTGTCTTCGGCTTCAATAACAGCGTATACACGTTCAGAATTTGCTCTTGATACTGAAATCCCTGCTTTTCCAAAGTCTTTTGGCAAGCCTTTTTCCATTTTTTCCCAACTATTGCCTCCATCGGTCGATTTGTATAACCCGGAATCATCACCTCCTGATTCCATGATCCATGGATAACGTTGGTGTTGCCACATGGCGGCATATAAAATCCTTGAGTTGTTCATATCCATGGATAGGGAAGAAGGCCCCGTTATATTATTAACCGATAAGACATTTTCCCACGTTTTTCCGCCATCCACAGAGCGATAAACCCCGCGGTCATCGGAAGGTGTATATTGCGCACCTTGAGCGGTGACATAAATGATATCCGGATTGCTTGGATGAATGATGACATCGGAAATATGTCTTGATTTTTCCAAACCTAAGTGGGTCCATGTTTTTCCTGCATCGGTGGATTTATAAACGCCATCACCCATCGACGTCATGACCCCACGGGCCGCATGCTCACCCATGCCGACCACCACCACATTGGGGTCACTTTCTGATACCGCAATGGCTCCAACGGTTCCGGTTTTAAGGAAACCATCCGAAATATTGTGCCATGTCAGGCCATCATCTGTAGTCTTCCAAACCCCACCTCCGGTTGAACCCATATAAAAGGTATGGGGTTGACCGACTACACCTGTAGAAGCAACGCTTCTTCCACCTCTAAACGGTCCAATATTTCTAAATTTGAGATTGTGAAACATCGAATCTGTAATTGTAATTTGAGGTTCGGGTTTTGTTTTATTTCTTTTTTGTGCTTGTAGACTAAAGGAAAAAAATAGAAATGCTAATAGAAAAAATTTAAGTGTTCTCATTTGGTTGGTATTAATAAAAATTGTGATTGATTAAATATACATAATATAATGAACAAAAATGAATGCTTATTGGGGCATTCATTTTATAGGTTTACAGATAGCTTAGCCACCACTTATCTCGGTTATTGGCTTTATAAATCATATACTTTTTGCAAGGAAAATAGAGTAACACTACTATTATTATCCAAACCAGATATACTACAAAGAGTGAGTACCCATAAGTCGATAAAGTGTCGGTCGTAAATATAGTGGCATCCAAAATCAAATCTCTCCAATTGCCTCCCAATA
>DASWKU010000410.1:0-1891 GCA_036396455.1 Flavobacteriaceae bacterium | reverse complement strand
TTTAATTTCGGTTGTGGCCAGTTCTATTGCAGATAAAACAATCTGAAGTTGTTCTGAAACGTCCTCGTCTTTTTTTTCAAATTTTCCCCAGTCCTGAACTACAATAAGATCTTGAAGCACACCAAGTTCAAATAAATCGATGGTTGGTTTCATTTTATGGGCGGCCTGATAGGTCGTGAAAAAATCTCTTTCGGCAACTGCTGCCTTAAGTCTTGAGGCATCTTCAGGTACTTCTTCAAGAAATGCTTCGGCCAAAGCTTTAACAAAATCGTCGTCACCTCCTGCAAGCTCTCTAACTCGGTCTAGTTTATAATATTTTTCCATCTATTTTATTGTTACTGAAAGCATTTTCCTGCCTTCTATAAATCCGGTCAATATATCCTCTGGCTCAACCTTACCCACACCTGCCGGAGTTCCGGTAAATATAATATCTCCAATCTTTAAAGTAAAATATTTTGAAACATATTCGATAATCTCATCAATTTTCCAAAGCATGTGGCTGGTATTTCCACTTTGGACAACACTGCCATTTTTTTTCAAGGAGAAATCAATATTGTCAACATCCTTGAATTCGCTTTTCGGCATCCAATGGCCAATAACAGCGGAACCATCAAAGGATTTTGCTTTTTCCCAAGGTAATCCTTTGCCCTTTAAATAGCTTTGCACATCCCTGGCGGTAAAGTCAATTCCCAACCCAATTTCGTTATAGTACTTATGGGCAAATTTTTTATCGATATGCTTACCAACTTTATGTATCCTTACCAATATTTCCACTTCATAATGAATGTCTTTGGAAAAATCGGGAATGAAGAAAGGTTGTTTTTTGGCCAAAATGGACGAATCGGCTTTTAAAAACACCACTGGATCGGTTGGTCTTTCATTTTGCAATTCTTCGATATGCTCCGTATAATTACGGCCTATGCAAATGAGCTTCATTTTCTTGGATTATTAGATTTTAGACCGCTTCGCTTTTAGACATAAGACTATTAACTTTCAAAATCTTTATTCTTGGTCCTTTATGTCAATTTATTGTTAAATGCCCTCAATTTGATTGCTGTGAGTACTTTTTTGGTATATAATGGAAATTCGGCATTGAGCAACCAGCCAAAATACCCAGGTTCATCATTGAGTACATCTTCAACCTTCTTATTCTTATGTTTTCCAAAGGAAAAACATTCCTCACCCTTTTTATTGTAAATAATAAACCCTGCAAAATCGGCAAATTGCTTACGTGAACTGAATTCTGCCAAAAATTTGGTGTCGTTTTCCAGTTCATCGTATTTGGCGAGCTGTGCCTTTAAAACTTCATAAGTGGCATTGGTATCAGCTTCGGCACTATGTGCATCCTCCAAATTTTTATTGCAATAAAATTGATAGGCCGCACTCAAGGTACGTTGTTCCATCTTGTGAAAAATAGTCTGCACATCTATGGCCACACGATTTTTCATTTCAAAATCCACTTCGGCACGCAGCATTTCTTCGGCCAATAACGGAATATCAAATCGATTGGAATTAAAACCTCCCAAATCGGAATCCTTGATCATGTTGTGAATTTCTTTGGCCAATTGCTTAAAGGTGGGCTGATCTGCCACGTCGGCATCCGAAATGCCATGGATGGCCGTTACCTCTTTTGGAATGGGCATTTCGGGATTGATCAACCATGTTTTACTTTCCTCTTTTCCATCTGGGAACACTTTCAATATCGAAATCTCAACAATTCTGTCATTGGTTATATTGACTCCTGTGGTTTCTAAATCGAAGAAGCAAATGGGTTTTGAAAGATTTAACTTCATGTATTCAAATTTTAGCAAAGATAAAAGAATAAAAAAAGCCCAAAGACTAATTTGGACCTTTTTGATTTAAATTTAATTGTACAATAAATCTGTATAGA
>DASWKU010000409.1:0-2929 GCA_036396455.1 Flavobacteriaceae bacterium | reverse complement strand
TTTTGGGCAAGCTACTTTGAGGATTTGAATGACCCAAATGAAGGATTAGTTACTAAAATCAATCTAAAAAAACAATTAGGTTGTTTAACCTTTTTAATGTCTAATAACTCCAAAGAAAGTCTAAAAAATTTAAATAGTGTTCTTGATGAAACTATTTCATTTAGAGAAAAACTAGGTGTTTATTGCTTGTCAAAAACATTTAAAGATGAATTAATGTGGGCTCATTACGGAAACTCTCATAAAGGATTTTGTATTGAATATGATTTAAACGTTCTATTAGAAAATTATAATAATAGTTTTCTTGTAACATATAACAAAAAACCTATAGATTTAAGTCTGACAGATATATCAAATAGTAAAACAATATTTGAAAAAATAATTGGAAATAAATCCATTCGTTGGAAATATGAACAGGAGATAAGAATTCTAACAGATTGGTTTGGAAAAAACCACTATAATTATAGAGCTCTTAAGTCTATCTATTTTGGATTAAATATGGATATTAAATTGCAAACTTTAATAATGAATCGATTGAAAGGAAGAGGTGTTAAATATTTTAAAATTGAGCTAATTCCTAACTCATATAAATTTGATGCTAAACAGATTGACGATATTAACGGAACAGAAACAACCTATTTGAGCCAAATTCCCGCTTCAATCACAATGAAAGACCCAATTACTTATGTGTTAAAAGAAATTAAGCCTTCGGCTATACCATTAAGTGGAAGTATTAAAGTTGAAATAGAAAAAATAATTAATGAAAAAGAACTAGAGTGGATTTCAAAAACAATTAGAGAAAACCTTTTTTATAATTATGAATTAGTCATTATTGAATATTATTTAAAAAATAATGATAATTATTCTTGGGCGATTACCAACTATAAAAATGGAAAAACCGAAATCAAAATCCTACCATATTAAGAAATAAAAAACATTCGTGAATTCGTGGCAAATAATAATATACAAGGTAAAATTTCTGCTTTCTCAGGAATAAAAAACTACATCAACGGACAATATGAAAATCCCATTTCAAATGAATGGATAGGCAATTATTGTCCTGCTAACGGTGAAGTTTACGGACAAATCCCAAATTCATCCAAAGACGATGTGGAGCGTGCTTATATAGCTGCCAAATCTGCCTTTAGGCAGTGGTCGCAAACCACTTTGGAAGAACGCAGCAGAATCCTTATTAAAATTTCTGAATTACTCGAAGCCAATCTACAACGGTTTGCAGAAGCCGAAAGCAAGGACAATGGCAAGCCCGTAAGTTTGGCAAAAGAAGTCGATATTCCGAGAGCGGCGAGTAACTTTCGTTTTTTTGGCAATGCCATTACCCAATTTGCCAGCGAAAGCCATGAAAGTGTTGGTCAAGATGCCATTAATTATACGTTACGCCAGCCCATAGGTGTTGTGGGTTGTATTTCACCTTGGAACCTTCCACTCTATCTCTTCACCTGGAAAATTGCTCCTGCCATAGCCGCCGGAAATTGTGTGGTTGCCAAACCTAGTGAAGTCACGCCCATGACCGCCTATTTATTAGGTGACATATGTACAGAAGCAGGGTTACCAAAAGGCGTGTTGAATATTGTTCACGGACTTGGCAACACAACCGGTCAAGCCATTATCGAGCATCCAGACATTAAAGCCATTTCGTTTACGGGAGGCACTGCAACTGGTGCACATATTGCAAAAACTGCGGCTCCAATGTTCAAGAAATTGTCATTGGAATTGGGCGGAAAAAACCCAAATATCATTTTTGCCGATTGTGATTATGAGGATATGCTGGAAACTACGGTACGTTCATCGTTTTCAAATCAGGGTCAAATCTGTTTATGTGGCAGTCGCATTTTTGTGGAATCTTCTCTTTATGAAACCTTCAAAAAAGATTTCGTTGAAAAAGTAAAGCAACTTAAGGTTGGACATCCTTCAGATGAAACCACCAACATTGGAGCATTGGTTTCCAAATCACATCTTGAAAAAGTATTGGGCTATATTGAAATTGCAAAGAACGAAAATGGTAACATTCTTTGTGGTGGAAAAAGAGTCACGGTGAAAGGTTACGAACAAGGATATTACTTGGAACCTACGGTCATTGAAGTTTCAACCGATGAATGCAGGGCCAATCAAGAAGAAATCTTTGGCCCTGTGGTAACCATGATGCCGTTTTACACTGAAGATGAAGTCCTTCAGATGGCAAACAAAGTCAAGTATGGATTATCTGCCACACTTTGGACCAACGATTTAAAGTGCTCTATGCGAATGAGCAATCAACTGCAAGCTGGAATCGTTTGGGTGAATACCTGGATGATGCGGGATTTACGAACCCCATTTGGTGGTGTTAAAGCTTCAGGAGTTGGTCGTGAAGGTGGGTTTGAAGCCTTGCGTTTCTTTACGGAAGCTAAGAATGTGTGTGTAAAATACTAAAGGCCCCTCTTTATCTCCCCAAAGGGGAGAAAATGGGCAGAGAAATAAAATATAATTTATAAAGTCCTTCCCTTTGGGAAGGATTTAGGATGGGCTTATGAATCTAAATTTAAAAAACAAAAATGCCTTAGTCTGTGGCAGCACAGCAGGAATTGGCAAAGCAACAGCAATCGCTCTTTCTAATGAAGGAGTTAACGTCACTTTAATTGCACGAAATGAAGACAAACTAAAAGAAGTCCTCTCTCAATTGTCTTCAGGTGGAAAACACAATTACATTGTTGCCGATTTTTCAAATCCGGAAGAGCTTAGGCAAAAGGTTTCTTTGTTTATCAATGATTTCCCCCTTCGGGGGACAAAGGGGGCTGGATTTCATATTTTGGTGAACAACACCGGAGGTCCAAGAAGCGGCGATATTTTGACAGCGACACTTGAACAATTTGAAAATACCTTTGCACAACATTTAAAATGTAATCATGTGTTGGCCCAAGCTGTGGTTCCCTTTATG
>DASWKU010000408.1:0-13720 GCA_036396455.1 Flavobacteriaceae bacterium | reverse complement strand
TGTAAAACAGTCCCAGGCTACCTTGGCCTTTACCAAATTTCCCATTACCTGTGTGTTGGAAATTGATGGCGTACTTTGGAAAAAAACAAATAAGATCATGGGCTTGGAGGAGTTTTCCAAGCGGATGATTGAAGTGTAAAAGCAAAACAACATCCCATTTACCCTGCATTGGGGCAAAAATAGCGATTGGGCATTCCCCGGTTTGGTGAACCACATGTACGGCAATAAGGCAAACCAATGGAAGCAACAAAGGCAGGCATTGCTGTCACCGGAGATGCAGGGGCTGTTTTCAAATGCGTTTTTGAGGACTGTTGGGTTGGCACTATAAATAATATATATGATGAATGAAACCTAAAGCAATAGATTGTTTAAATCGCTAAAAAAACCATTCCCAATGACTAACCCATTAAAGGCTCCCGGAAACCGGGAGCTTTTGATATTTAAAGCAGAACCTGCCCCGAGCTTGACGATGATATAAATTAATGTTAGAAAACACATCAATTATTTGTTGGTTTTTAAAACATATTGTATATTTGCATGCCTAAACCTTAAAAATCAAATGAAAACAGAACTGTCTAATAAAGAATTAGGAAATCGAATCATGTCTATTAGGAAATCAAAAGATCTTTCACAAGAAGAATTGGCATCAGTAATAGGTATCCCAAGATCTTCTTTGGCTCAAATTGAGTTGGGCAACAGAAAAATTTCAATTATTGAATTAATGAATCTATCTCTTAATTTAGGATTTTCGATTGACAAGATTTTGGCAAAAGATTTTCAGCCAATAAAAAAAGATATTAGTTTAGAAAAAGAACCAAAAGCAATAGAAGAGGAAAGAATATCTATACCAGATTTAAAGGTAGATAAGTTTAGAAATATTTTATTGTATATTCTTGAACGGTGTGCGGGAAAAGCTAATGTAGGCGAAACAGTCCTTTATAAACTACTGTATTTTTCAGATTTCAATTATTATGAAATATATGAAAATCATTTGTCGGGAGCTGTTTATAGAAAATTACCTTATGGTCCAGTTCCAAACAATATCAGTTCTGTCCTTGACGAAATGATAAAGATAGGGGAGATTAAAAGAGTTAAAACTGAATTTCATGGATATCCTCAAACTCGGTATTTACCTTTAACAAAACCTGATTTAACAGAGTTTAAAGCCAGTGAAATTGACGTTATAGATAGAGTAATTAACCAACTTTCTGATTATTATGCAAGTGCAATCAGTGATTATTCACACAAGGATATGCCTTGGTTGGCAACCGAAGAAGGCGATGTGATTGATTATGAATTGGCGCTCTATAGAGAAAAGCCATATTCGGTCAGAAATTATGATGAAGGAGATGGAATTTGATGAATTGGACGAATTTAAGAAGGACTTAAAAAAGCTTTCAAAAAGATATAGGTCATTGGAAGATGATTTAGAAACCATAAAAAAAGTATTAAAAGTAAACCCCACTGCAAAACCACCCTTCAGTTTTAATATAGATGGACTAGGAATTACAAGCTGTGTTATTAAAGTAAAAAAGATGGCGTGTAAAAGTTTAAAGGGCAAAGGGGTCAACACAGGCTTAAGGCTTATATATGCCCATTTTGAAAATGAAGAAACTCAAGTGAGCCAAAAAATAGTGTTCATAGAAATTTATCATAAAAGTGATAAGCCAAATGAGGATAAAGAACGAATTTTAAAATATTTTGAATAACAATTAATGATTAGAAAACATACTTGGGTCTGTCGATTGAGCCTGTGTTGAGCGTGGTCACTGAGCGTGGTTGAAGTGAAGTCGAGTGGTCAGTGAGCGTAGTCGAAGTGAAGTCGAAGTGTAGTCGAACTGAAGGCAGGAAATCGAAGATTCACGATTTCCAAAATACAATAAGTGTGGATGAGTAAATGTGTTTAAAATAGAGATTGTATATGATTTGTTGAAAACTATGGAAAACCGTAAGCTTTTACCTGTTAAAATTTACTATATTTAAACCCTCTCTGATAATTAATTACTTGTTGACACTTTTAGAAATGATACTTGAAACTTAAGTTCCTACAATTCCGAAAATATTATGGGATTTTACTTATGTTTAAAGGCATAAAAAGAGTTGGCAACAAGTTGAAAAAATGAACGATTTAGGATTTTATAAGAGCATTTATGATAGGGAGTTGAACAGACGAAAAAGTCTTGACGATTCTATCTCGATTCCGATTGGAATAATATCTTTATTGATTGGACTTGTAACTTTTTACTATACTTCGGCAGAATACAAAAGTATAATTGACAATAGCAAAACTGCACTAATATTACTTGGAATAACAATTGTTTTGTTGACTTTAAGTATTGTTTTCCTTGTAAAATCTTATAATAATTTTTTAAGAGGTTTTAGTTATCCAAATATTTCTTTGCTCAAAAAAGTTCGCCATTTTCAAAAAGTAGAAATCCCAAATTACAATGAACAAGTCAGTAAAGAAAAACAAATTGACTTTGAAGAAGATTTAACGGATAAATTAATTGCAATTGCCGACAGAAATACGCAAATTAATGACAGTCGAGCCATATATCTTTACAGAGCTAAAACTTTTGTCATATTATCTTTAGCTACTATCTTCATAACAACAATATTTTTAATAATTAAAAAATCAGAATTATGTTAAACGACGACGAACCAAACGAACAACCATCGACACCAAGTAGAGAACCTGTTAGACCAACTTTCCCAGTCGATAGAGAAGAAAAGACAGAAATAAAACCACCAAAAACGGAATAAATCCAGTTGCAAAGCCGTGTAAAAATAATTGCTTGGTTCTAGCCTACTTAGACAATCCTGAGGATTTTCCTCTGGTTCGTTCCATTTTTAGTAAGTTGTTACTTGCACAAGCAACTATACACATAAACGTTGTACTGCATAATGAAAAATCTAACATATGAGTAAAAATTACCCTAAAGGTTCTGAATGGAGAATTTGGGATTTACATATTCACTCACCAGGAACAAAAAAGAACGACCAGTTTACAGGTGCAACTCTTGAAGAAAAATGGGATAATTATGTCACTTCAATTAACGATTCTACCAAACAAATTTCTGTATTAGGGATAACCGATTATTTCAGTATTGAAAATTACTTCAGATTCAAAACATTGCAAACCAAGGGAAAAATTACGAAACAATTTGACCTTATCTTACCAAATATTGAGTTAAGAGTTTTACCTGTAACAGGTTCTGCAACGCCAATTAACTTGCATTGTATTTTTAATAATAAAATTGATTCAGAAATTGAAACAAGATTTTTAGCGAAACTCAAGTTTACAAATTCTAACAGTAGTTACTCGGCAACAAAACAAGAGCTGATAAGGTTTGGAAGAGATCATTCAAATAATCAAGCTTTAGATGAAGAAACTGCCTATAAAAAAGGTGTGGAGCAATTTGTAATAACATTAGATTCTCTTGATTCAATATTCAAAAATGACCGAAAACTAAAAGAAAACACAATTATTGTGGTTTCTAACAAGAGTACTGACGGTGTTACAGGAATTGCGAAACACGAGGATTTTTTTATTAACAAAAATGAATCACAATTAGACGCTACTCGACAGGGTTTATACCAATTTTCAGATGCAATATTCTCATCAAATGAAAGAGACAGAAATTACTTTATAGGCAAAAGTGTTGATGATGAACAGACAGTAATAAGGAAATGCGGGTCATTAAAACCTTGCTTTCACGGTAGTGATGCTCATTCAAACGATAAAATATTCAACCCTGATGATAATAGGTATTGTTGGATTAAAGCTGACCCAACTTTTGATGGATTAATACAAATTCTTTATGAACCAGAGGAAAGAATCAAAATATCTGAAAAAAACCCTAGTCTTGAATTTGACAAACCTTACATTTCCAATATTAAATTTAAAAACAACTTAAGTGTCTTTGAATACGAAGATGGTTTAAACTTTCAACAAAATGAAGGCATTCCATTAAATCAAAACTTAGTAACGATCATTGGAGGTCGTGGAGAAGGAAAAAGTATGCTTACGGAGTATTTAGCTAGTAGTTTCATAGGTCAAGAACATTCAAAGGAAGGAGTTTTTAATAAAAATGGAGAGGTTAACTTATCATATCATAAATCCAATCAGTCAGAAGATGACGTTATTAATTTTGACCTAACAAACGATAAGAAAGCAGTAGAGTTTATCTATATAAACCAAGGTCGTCTTAAAACTTTAGTAGAGAAAAAAGACAAACAATTTCAACTTGCAAACTCTATAAGAAAACTTGCAAAACTCAAAGAACCAGAGTTTGACAAGGAACTTGATAAACAGATCTTAGATGCATTAGAAAGTTTTCACGAATTAAATTTTTTTTTTAGCACAAAAGATGAAGATGATAATTTGATTTATTCAATTGAATATTTAGAAAACCAAGAAAAAGCAATTAATGATTTTATAAGCAATATCACAACAAGTGAGAATAAAGACAAATTAGAGAAATACTCCGAAAATCTTAGAAATAGAAACAATCTGAATTCTAAATTAAAGGAACTAAATGAATTAGAAATAAGTCTAAATAATTCAATTGAAGAACTAAATCAAGAAATCATTAAGGTAAACGGTGAAGCCTCTAAAATATCACTAATTGAATTATCTGCTTTAAAGAAACAATTGGATGAAATAATAGCTTGGAAGACTGAACTGCAAAAAGAGGTTGATACTATTTCAGTTACTATTTCGGCTGTTAAGGAAGAATTCAAAGATTATAAAGGTGATTTAACAACATTATTAAATGATATTGACAAGTTTCAGAAAAACTTATCTCAAATCCGTGAGGATATCGCAATTTCTAAAACAAAAAAGGAACAATTAACCAAACTTAAAAAGAAGATATTCTTTTCAGACCCAGAACATATTTCGCTTGTTGATAAAATTAAAACGGACTATGAATCGCAAGTTTCTGAATTGCTCAAAAATTGGGAAGATTTCAAAGATGTAGATTCTAAAGAAAGATTAAATCCATCTCAAAAAGCTATTATGAAAAATCTATTGACAGACCTTGAAATTGAGGTCAAAATAGATTTTGACATTGAAAAATTCTACAGTTTAATTTACCATTCCATAGATGGGGCAAAATGGAGAATCAAAGGAAATGTTGAAGCCCAAAAAAGCGCATTTAAGATTACGGATTTAGATTCTTTTTATGACTTTCTAAGAACCAAGTATCAGGATTTTTATGAAAGCGACAATATTCATAGTAAAACCCTAAAAAATATATTCTTTAAAGAATCAGAGCGTAAGCAGTACTTGAAAGTATTTCCAATACTTAAGTATAAAGGAAAAGATTTGAATAAAATTTCTGTTGGACAAAAAGGAACAGTCTATTTAAAAATGATGCTTGCAACTGAAGCCTTTTCTAAACCAATAATATTTGACCAACCAGAAGATGATTTAGATAATGAATTTATTATGCAAAATTTAATCTCATTATTTAAAGAGTTAAAACAATATAGACAAGTAATCATTGTAACTCATAACGCAAATTTAGTTGTGAATGCAGATGCCGAACAAGTTATTGTTGCTTCAAATATTGACGGTGAATTAAACTATGTTTCAGGTAGTTTAGAAAACCAATTAATAAATTCGAAAATTTGTCAAATACTTGAAGGTGGAGAAATTGCTTTTGAAAAACGAAGAAGAAAATACCAACAAATCCAATAATAACGCAGTACAACAACCCCGTTTTACCGGGCGATTATATCGCATGGTTTTGTTTTCAACTCTTAAACAAACCAAAAACTACAGCCTCTAATCCTTGAAAAGCAGCAGTCAGGATTTATCCATTGGCCTGTACAGCCATTTTAGGATTAACATTTATATTTGTATAACTATAATAGGATTTATTCATTAACCTGTATAGTTATTTTAGGACGGGTCAAGGACGGGTCAATTTTCTAGGTATAGCGTATCTCATGTATAGATAGTGTATGGATGATGTATGGATAGTGTATGCTAGAGGCATTTCAACATAAAGTGTCAAAAAGTACCAAAACCACACTTTTCAACAAAAAGTTACCAAATGTGACAGAAAGTATCAAAAACAACTCAGGGGCCAACCTTATTTTTCCCTATTTTTATAACAACCATTAAACCTTACACACAGTGAACAGTCGCAGACATTTCCTTAAAAACTCTGGCTTGGCAGCTTTGGCCTTGCCCTTTATCCAATTCGACAGGTCAAAAGATTGGTCCTTGGTATCCATAAAAAACACCTTTCTGGAAGGGGAGGAGTATTGGCAACTTGTACGAAAGCAGTTTCCGCTAAAGGAGGGACAAACCTATTTTAACAACGGCACCATGGGCCCAACACCCGGTTATGTGCTGGACAAGATGATCAACCACATGATGTATTACAATACCGAGGCCGCCACCATCGATTATAAAGATGGCTCGGGCCCCGAGCTGTTGAGCGGCTATTTTCCATACATAGAACTTCGTGAAAAATTGGGACACATCGTCAATTGCGATTATAAAGAAATCTCCATCACCCAAAATGCAACTATTGGAATGAACTTCGTCGGGAATGGTTTAAACCTTAAGCCAGGCGATGAGCTCATCAATACCAACCAGGAACACGGTGGAGGCTTTGGCGTTTGGCAATTAATGGCGAAACGTTATGGCTGTATCTACAAACAGGCCATTATGCCGGAACCAGCCAATGATCCCCAAGAAATTGTCGATGCCATCTTTAAGGAAGTGACGCCCAAAACCAAAATCATTGCCGTACCACATATCATTTCGGGCTATGGCACCGTGATGCCCGTAAAGGCCATCTGTGCCGAAGCCAGAAAACGTGGCATTTTCACCATATTGGACGGTGCCCAATGTGTCGGTCACATCAAGGTGGACGTAAAGGACATTGGTTGTGATGCGTATTATTCCAGTTTGCATAAATGGCTGTTGGCGCCTCCGGGAAGCGGGCTGCTCTATATTAACAAAGATGTTGTGGGCAGCATTTGGTCAACCTTGGCGAGCTATAATTGGGACAATCAGGACGATCATGGCTTTAGGTTGATGCAAAACGGAACGGGAAGCCCCTATCAGATCACGGGCTATGATGCTGCGGTGGATTTTTATAATACCATAGGAGAGGATCGATGGCTGGGGCGTATACACGAACTGGGCATGTATTTACGTGATGGCCTTAAAGCCATGCCCCACGTGACCATCCATTCCTCGACCAACGAGGCCATGGCAGCTGGCATTACAACCTATTCGGTAAAAGGGATTTCAGGGCCAGATCTGCAAAAAACAATGTGGGAAAAAGAACGCTTGCAACCACGATCTATTGGACCGGAATTGCTGAGGCATTCGGTTCATATTTATAATTCCAAAGCCGAAATTGATAAGGCATTACAGGTGGTTAGGGATTTGGGGTAATTGGAGAGAACATACTGTATGTTGCAAAAAAACGTTTCTATCTAAAAAACAATGACTTAAAAATTTAACTTAAAAATTTAGGTTTTCTAACGCAACGTTTTTTTAGTTTCTCCATCTAATAATCGAATTTAAAATAAATAAAATATGAAAAAAACAATGTTAATTGCAAGTAGTGTAATGATGATGAATCTTTTAATGGTGAGTTGCAACCTCGATGATGGTTCAAGTTGTCCAGAGGCTCTCACTGGTGGACTTTCCGATATAGAAACTGAATTTGTAGGAACCTGGGTATTGACAAATATGGTATCGGAGGAAGAAGTAGATATAACCGATGATGATGTGGAAAACCCGAGCACAGAAATATTTCAGCAATTACCAGATTGTCAAAAAGATGTGGTCTATGACTTTGAAAGTGATAGAAAATTTACTTTGGAACAAGAGTATAATGCCACCGATTGTCAAAATAAATTGACATTTGACGGCACTTGGAAACTAACCGAAGGTAAATTAACGTTCGTTTCCCAATGCACATCGCAAACTATTGATATTGTAGTAAATGATGACAGTACAATGTTCACATTGGAAGACACCTATTTCTTTAATGACGTTAATGGATATGTCATAAGTACCAGTGTGACATTGACCTACGAGAAAACTTTATAGATCATTGAATTTTTGCAAAAACAAAACCGTTAGTGCAGCCATGTGTTTCAACAACTGATCTAACGGTAATACCCACAACCTCTGATAAGGGGTGTTAAGTACGGTAATTTCTGGTTTTATGTGCCATAAAAATGTCTCGTTTTAACACACTCTTGTAATTCATACAAGTCTTAACAGCTTAGTTGTTATCGTGTTTATTCTTTTTGTTATTTTTATTGTTTCTATTGTTTTTGCTATTGCCACGATCGTTTTTCATTTTCCTGTCTTGTTCTTTTTTCCATTTATTATGTTCAGGATGTTTTTTATTTACAAAATACTTTGTATCATGGCTATTTCTTATAACTTTCTGCCCATTATTACCTCTGTAACCGTTATATTTTTCCTTGTATATGTTATGATTTTGATAGGGTTTTGGCTCATTGACTACGACTTTGTAACCAGAGTATAAATCATAATTTCGGTACATTATAGGCAAAGAGCTCGAAAATGTCCAACGTCCACTTCGCATATAAATATATTGGTGGTTTGGCACATAGTAGTAAACATCAATATCGGGCAGATAATAATATTCCACATAATCGTATCCTACAGGTCCCCATATCGGCTGCACGCCAACATTCAAGTTTACACCCACGCTGGCATATCCATCATTGGCATATCCATTAGTGGTTCTAAAAGCACATGAAGAGAAAGAAACTATCAGTGCGATGGCAAATACCCCAAAAAACATTTTTTTTACGAGGGTCATTAAGTTTGTTTTTTTCATTTTTGTTTAAATTTAATTGAATTAATATTTTTTTATTGTGGAGTTTTAGCTCCTGTCTTTATAAACACTTGTGTACACTTGTGTTTACAGTTGGTATTAGCAACTTAATTGTTATTGGGATTACCATGATTACCTTTTTTATTATGGCTTTTTTTCCAGTTTTTATGTTCAGGATGGCGTTTGTTTACATAATATCTCGTGTCGTGGCTATTTCGTATAACTTCCTGACTTTGATTGCCTCGGTATTCCCTATATTTTTCCTTGTATATGCTATAATTATAATATGGCCTTGGTTCATTGATCACCACTTTATATCCAGAGTATAAATCGAAATTCCGGTATCTGTACGGTAAATTACTTGAAAAGACCCAACGCCCACTTTGTATATAAACATATTGGCGATCCGGTACATAGTAAAAAACTTCAATATCAGGCAAATAATAATATTCAACATGATCGTATCCTACAGGTCCCCATATTGGCTGTATGCCAATATTTAAATTAAGGTCCACATGAACCTGTGCATTGACAGTTTGCGACATAATGCCTCCCATCAGTAAAGTAATTATAAAGATTGTTTTTTTCATTGTATATAGTATTTATTTACTTATTATACAAAGGTGGGATACTTTAGACCCTTAACTGTTACACAATTGTAGATATAGCTTACATGATTTGCACATCTGGGCTAAAATCAGATCATTAGGCTAACGCTCACACTATAAAGAACCACAGTGAAAGTCCAATTTTTTTACAAGTTGCACATTTTTTTAATTAAATTTGAAATATATAAAATAGAGATGAACGCAACAATGTGTCCATATTAAAACAACCCCTGATGCCAACGAATATCAGGACTCGAAAAATTGGCGCGCTATGTGGAGTGATATCTCAAATTTTAAAACCAAAAAGGCATGCAGCCAGCATTGCTGTAGCTAGCAACAATGTTCAAAATTGTCGTTATAATATTAGGCATAGTTTTATGGGCCGAAACCACACACGGTCAAGAGGACTATTCAGCCCTAAGAGCACAGATGATTCAAACACAACTCATGTCAAGGGGCATTGATGACCCAGCAACCCTTAACGCCATGCGTCAAGTGGAACGGCATGAATTTGTACCAGATCTTTATAAAAAATATGCATATTACGACGGTGCATTGCCCATAGGTGAAGGCCAAACCATTTCACAACCCTACATTGTGGCCTATATGACCCAAGAATTGAAGCTTAAACAAGAGCATCGTGTACTAGAAATTGGTACAGGTTCTGGATATCAGGCCGCAGTGTTGGCAACCATTGTAGATTCGGTGTATACCATAGAAATTGTGGAACCCTTGGGGCTTGCTGCCAAAAAAAGGTTGGAGCGTTTGGGCTATGAAAACGTGATTACCAAAATAGGGGATGGGTACCACGGTTGGCCCGACAAAGCTCCTTTTGATGCCATTATGGTCACTGCTGCAGTTGAGGAGATTCCACTGACGTTATTGGACCAATTGGCCGAAGGAGGCAGGATGATCATTCCTGTTGGCCCATCAAGGTTCAATAGAAATCTGATACTGGTGACCAAGAAAAGCGGAAAAATAAAGACCAAAAAGCGCATCCCCGTGGCGTTTGTGCCCTTTACCAGAACCAAGGAATGAGAATTAAGTAGGAGGGATGCATATAAACCACGAAACAAATATTATATAATCTACCCGTTGTGCATTTTAACCGCAGAAATGGATAAACATTTGCTTTGGATGGATGAAAACAGCTAAAAAAAATGCCTTAAGAAACCAATTAATCCGTTAATTTAGCAGGATTAAACCGTTAAAACATGATGATACAAACGTTACTTTCAGTTGTGAGTGTAATAATAGCTGCGGTAGGCATTCCCATATTATATTTACAGGTTAGAGACTTGAAAGCCTCAGTCCGCAGTTCAGCACATGCTGCCATTTATAACCAAGCAGAAACATTACGTGGCTATCTTGTTCAATATCCACATTTGAGGAAGTATTTTTTTGACAATGAAGACATAACACCCAAAGATGGAGAATATAATCGCGTGATCAGCATTGCAGAAATTTATCTTAATTATCTTGAACATATCACAGTGACGCAAGACAGTTTTGGGAAGAAAAATGTTGCCTCACTAAAACGGTTCATTAGTAGTGCCTTTGAAAAAAGCCCAATTCTTAAACAACACCTTAAAAACAATGCGCCTTTGTACTCGGATGCGTTGCACACAATTGTCGAAAAAGAATAATTTTGATGAAAAGATAAAACTAACCTCAACACAACGTCTATAATTAATGGTTTGTTTAGTATAACTTGAAGGTCATTAAGAGAACAACTAAAGGTTTTAATCAGGGGGATGAGCAGTATTAAATATCAATTTTTAACAAAAATATGGAAACATTCATCACCCGGTGGTTGGCATTTCGTGTCCTTGCCCAAAACTGTGTCGCAAGAAATAAGGGAAAATTGTAAATGGCAAGAAGAAGGCTGGGGAAGAATGAGGGCAACTGCCAAGATTGGCGAATTAAAGTGGGAAACGGCTATTTGGTTTGATACTAAAATGAATACGCACTTGCTTCCCATAAAAGCTGAAATTAGAAAAAAGGCCGATCTTGAAATCAATAAAAAAATTGAAGTGGTCATTTGGATATAAAAAAAAGAAGCGATGACAATGCATAGGGACAATAAAAGTAGAAGTGCCACAAATGATCAACAAAACTAAAATGATGCCCAGGGAAGCCAAAACTGACGACATAAAGCAAATCCAAATCGTAAGAAACTCCGTGACCGAAAATGCCTTGTCCAATCCAAACTTGGTAACAGATGAGGATTGTATCGAATTTATAACCAAAAGGGGCAAAGGCTGGGTGTGTGAAATAGACAATGAAATTGTCGGATTTTCAATTGTTGACCTAGAGGACCATAACATTTGGGCCTTGTTTTTAAAACCTGAATTTGAAAAGCAGGGTATTGGCAGGAAACTTCACGATATCATGTTAAATTGGTATTTTACACGAACAAAAACCAAGGTCTGGCTGGGCACCTCACCAAATACAAGAGCTGAAAGGTTTTATCGAAAAGCGGGATGGACAGAAATTGGCACCCACGGCAAAGGAGAACTAAAATTTGAAATGACCTATAAAAATTGGATCACTAAAAGTAACGTATAAAGAAAATGAACCCGGAAATAAAAGCATATAACACAAGACAGGAACCAACCGACAAAGAAATTTGCGAAGTCTTGGCTTCAACCATTGACAGCGAAATGACCGAGGCAGAAAGCAAAATTTGGCACGCGCATCCCGTTTGGTTTTTAGATGGCAATCCGATTGTTGGCTACAGTAAACAGAAATCTGGCTGGCGCTTGATGTTTTGGAGTGGAGCGGGTTTTGAAGAAGAAAAATTGAATGTGATAGGCAAAAAATTTATGGATGCTTCTATTTTCTACACGACTGTTGAACAAATCAATACAAAAGACCTTAAACGGTGGCTGAAAAAATCTAAAGAAATTCAGTGGGACTATAAAAACATTGTAAAAAGAAAAGGCCTATTGGAAAGGTTGAAATAATATGGGAGATCAACGCTAATAACCTGAGTTTGATTATTATTGTATTGATATTCTGTGGATTTTACTTTATTGGGGAAAATCCTTTGCGTTCTTGGTGGCTTTGTGTGACATTTCTCCCGAAAAGGTGCAAATGCGTTCTTGGCGGCTTTGCGTGGCATTTCTCCCGAAAAGGTGCAAATGCGTTCTTGGCGACTTTGCGTGACATTTTTCTCGAAAAGGTGCAAAGGCACAAAGCAGGTAAGTGGTTTTAAATTCATATTTAGTTGATTTACACTCGCATGAGTGATTATGAAATAATTGAACTCAAGTTAATAGTACAAGATATGGACAACGCAAACAAACATGATGAGCGCATTGCAAAAATGACATTTGCCTCGGTATATCCACATTATCTCGCAAAAGTGGAGAAGAAAGGCAGAACGAAAGAAGAATTGCATCAAGTAATTGAGTGGTTAACAGGTTTTGATGAAAAGAAGCTACAACAGCTCATTGAAGAAAACGTAACTTTTGAAGTATTTTTTCAGAATGCAACATTAAACCCTAATGCGCACCGCATTACTGGTGTAATCTGTGGCTATCGGGTGGAAGAAATCGAAAATACGCTGACACAACAGGTAAGGTATTTGGACAAGTTGGTGGATGAATTGGCGAAAAATCGTAAGATGGAGAAAATTTTAAGGACATAAGAGCAATTAAAATGAACAACAGAAACAGGTAATCACCTCAAAAACCCGTGGCTTTGCACCGTTTACTAAAACGGAAAAATGGGAAGGGACCTCGTAAAATTTATCCGTTTAAACCAAACGTTAAAAATTGGCATGTTTCTTTAGAAATGCGTATCTTAAACTGTCAAATTTTTTATGAAATGGCCATGAAAAAGATAACAATATTAAGTATAATGATCCTTGTTTTGGTGTCCTGTGGCTCCAGTGATCTAAAGAGTGCCCGAGACATAAACAAAATATTGGACGAAATGATGGCAAACAAAGCCTTTCAGATCGCATCATCCTGGGCCGAACCACAAGTGACCCTTGCCATGCAACAGCTTGACAATGCAGGTCTGTTTCCTGCTGGAAGTACCGCGGGACATATAGATATCTCAAGCACTGTCAATTATTTGAAGATGGAAAACGATTCGGTCAGGGCTTATCTACCGTTTTATGGGGAACGACAGTTTGGCGGTGGCTATAACAACAGTGAAGGGATTGCATTTGAAGGGATCCCAAACGATCTGCAAATTGAGAAAGGCAAAAAGGATGCCTACGACATTCGGTTCAATATAAGGGACAAAAATTCA
>DASWKU010000407.1:0-1901 GCA_036396455.1 Flavobacteriaceae bacterium | reverse complement strand
TTTAATATCATGAAAATGTAAACCGGTTGTTGGTTCATCAAAAATGAAAAGCGCATTGTCACTCTTTGTGCCTTTTCCTAAAAAAGAAGCCAATTTTATGCGCTGTGCTTCCCCTCCTGAAAGCGTGGAAGAACTTTGCCCCAAGGTTACATATCCCAAACCAACATCTTGAAGTGGCTTTAATTTGCTTTCTATTTTACTTTGCTTATGCACTTTAAAAAAAGAGATTGCATCATCAATGGTTAAATTTAAAATATCGTCGATGCTTTTGTCCTCAAAAGTGACTTCTAAAACTTCCTTTTTAAATCGTTTGCCTTTACAGGTTTCACATTCCAAATGAACATCGGCCATGAATTGCATTTCAATAGTCACTTCTCCTTCACCTTTACAGGTTTCACATCGCCCTCCATCCACATTAAAACTGAAATGTTTGGCTTGATAATTTCTTATTTTACTTAGTTTTTGATTCGCAAACAGTGCCCTAATATCATCATAGGCCTTAATGTATGTCACAGGATTGGAACGAGAGGAACGGCCAATGGGATTTTGGTCAACAAATTCAATATGTTTGATATTACCAAGATTTCCTTTTAAATCAGTAAACTGGCCAGCTTTATCGCCAAAATCAGTCAATTTTTTTTGTAAAGCAGGAAAGAGAATTTTTTTGACCAGAGTACTTTTTCCACTTCCTGAAACGCCTGTAATTACTGTAAGCATTTCTAGTGGAAAGGAAACATCTATATTTTTGAGGTTATGTTCTCGAGCACCCACAATATCGACATGGTATTTGGAGGTGCGACGTTTTTTAGGAACTTCAATTTCCAAAGTTCCATTTAAATATTGGGCAGTCAATGATTTTGAAACTAAAATATCATTGAAACTACCATGTGCAACCACTTCACCGCCAAAGGTGCCAGCTTCAGGGCCGATATCGATAATTTCATCAGCGGCTTTCATAATATCTTCATCATGTTCTACAACAATCACCGTATTTCCCAAATCCCTTAAGGCCAACAGTACTTTTATAAGTTTTTGGGTGTCCTTTGGATGCAAGCCAATACTGGGCTCATCCAAAATGTACATGGAACCCACTAAACTACTTCCCAAAGAAGTTGCCAAATTGATTCTTTGGCTTTCTCCACCAGATAAGGTATTGGAGCGTCGATTGAGTGTCAAATAATCCAAACCAACATTGGATAAAAATGAAAGCCGGTTAGTGATTTCTTTAAGCAGGCGTTCGGCTATTTTATTATCATAATCATTTAGTTCCAACTGGTTAAAGAAATTTGCGAGCTTATCCAAGGGCATTTCCACTAAATCTGTAATGGTTGCGCCACCAATTTTTATGTAATTGGCTTCTGGCCGTAAACGTTTGCCGTGGCATACATTACATTTGGTCTTGCCTCTATATCGCGACAACATCACCCGATTTTGAATCTTATAGGCTTTTGCTTCCAATTCCTCAAAAAAAGAATTTAGGCCCTCAAAATATTCGTTGCCGTCCCAAACCAATTGTTTTTGGGCATTGGTCAATTGAAAATAGGGTTTGTGAACTGGAAAATCGAACTTATGTGAATTGTTCACCAGTTGATCCCGATACCAGATCATACTTTCTCCACGCCATGGAAAAATTGCGTTTTCATAAATGGACAATCCGGTATTTGGAATCACCAGATCTTCATCAATACCAATAATGTCTCCATAACCTTCACATTTTGGACAGGCACCATAGGGATTATTAAAGCTGAACAAATGCACATTGGGTTCCAAAAATGTCATGCCGTCCAATTCAAATTTATTGTTGAAAACCAGTTGTTTGTTATTGGAAAGCGATTCAATGATACATGTTCCTTTGCCTTCAAAAAAAGCGGTTTCAATAGCATCAGCCAAGCGATTGTAAA
>DASWKU010000406.1:0-2777 GCA_036396455.1 Flavobacteriaceae bacterium | reverse complement strand
ATCAATAAAGGTAGCGCCTTGATTCAGCATGTTTTCAACCTTTGAAAGGATATCGAATTCATTGTTGAATCTTCCACCGTCATAAAAAGAATCTGGCGTAAGATTCAAAATTCCCATGACTTTGGGGGTGGATAAATCTATAAGTTGTCCTTTGCAGTTGATTGTCATTTTGCTCTACTTCGCCACGAATACCCAAATATTTTGTTCTATTTTTAAGAATGTAAAATAATTATTCGCGAATTAGTGGCAACTTTTAAACTTTAAACCCGAAACTTTGAACTTTAAAATTATTTATGCGAAATTTACGCAAATTTAAATGTTTAGATGCAAGATACTTCAAAACAATACGATGACATCATTGAGAAGTGTAGAAGCCTTTTTATCAATAAAATGAAAGATTATGGAAGTGCGTGGCGGATTTTAAGACTTCCTTCATTGACCGACCAAATTTTTATCAAGGCACAGCGTATTAGGAGCCTACAGCAAAATAGCGTTAGAAAAGTGGATGAGGATGAAGCCAGTGAATTTATAGGCATCATTAATTATTGCACCATGGCCTTGATTCAACTTGACAAAGGCGTTGTGGAGCAACCCGATTTTTCGGTGGAGGAAGCCACCAAACTATACGACGAAAAAGTGAGTTTGACCAAGCAATTGATGATGGACAAAAACCATGATTATGGTGAAGCTTGGCGCGATATGCGTGTGAGTTCGTTGACCGATCTGATTTTGCAAAAACTATTGCGAGTAAAGCAAATTGAAGACAATTCAGGAAAAACCATAGTGAGCGAAGGGATAGATGCCAATTATCAGGATATGATCAATTACGCCGTTTTTGCGTTGATCCACTTAAATGAATCTTTGCAATGATCAAATCACAAAAACCAAATTCCAAAAGATGTCGAACTATAAAATTGTCAGTTGAAATTTGACCCCAATAGCCATCGGGATTTGATTGGAATTTGGAATTTAAAAATTGGAATTTTTAAATCAATAATAGATAAACACATTTTAAATGAAATTATTTGTACACCTATCAAGACTCCTAGTTGGAGCATTGTTCATCTTTTCGGGATTTATAAAACTGAACGACCCTTTAGGGTTTGCTTATAAATTACAGGAATATTTTAGTTCTGATGTTTTGAATATACCTTTTTTTGAGCCTTATGCTTTGGGAATTGCCATTTTTGTGGTGGTTTATGAGGTGGTTTTAGGTGTGTTCTTATTGGTGGGCTACAAACCTAAATTTACGGTTTGGAGTTTATTGGGCATGATCGTGTTCTTTACATTCTTAACGTTCTATGCCGCCTATTTTGATAAAGTAAAAGATTGTGGCTGCTTTGGTGATTTCTTGAAGTTGACACCTTGGCAATCGTTCACAAAAGATGTGATCCTTTTGGTCTTGATCTTGATATTGTTTTTTGGGGTCAGGCATATCAAACCGCTGTTCAACAAATTGGGAGTGACCATTGTGGCCTTAATGGGTTTTATTGCAAGTTTATGGTTTGGTTATCACGTTTTGATGCATCTGCCTGCTATCGATTTTAGGGCTTACAAGGTTGGCAATAATATCTTGGAGGAAATGTCGATTCCCGAAAATGCCAAAAAGCCGGTCATTGAATATACTTGGGTATTTAATGTGAATGGAGAAGAAAAGGAATATGTGACGAATGGTTCTTATCCTGAAGTTGATGGTAAATACGTAAGTGTTAAGACCAAAATGATTGAAGAAGGTTACGAACCAAAAATTTTGGACTTTTCAATAGAGTCCGAAGATGAGGATCTAACAACCTATTTCTTGGAAAAGGAACATTTAATTATGATTGTGTCTTATGGTTTGGAAACAGCAGAGAAAAAAGGCTTGGAAAAACTAAAAGCAATTTCAGATGAAGCATTACAAAAGGGTTATACCGTAATTGGGTTGACCGCTTCTGGGGATGATGCGAAGCAATTCATTAAAAATACCTATCATTTGAATTTTGATTTTTATCTATGTGATGAAAAAGTTCTAAAAACCATTGTACGTTCCAATCCAGGGGTTTTAAAACTTAACAAGGGAACTGTGATTCAAAAAGTACATTGGAACGATATTGACGATTTGGAATTATAAGCCTTGTTCAGAACGGAGAGATTTCAAAATAATTCGTGAATTTGTGGCCTTAAAGCCTAAACAACTAACAACTTAACAACTGATAAACTACTTTTTAAATAAAGCATTTTATGCATTGCTCACCATATTTGGTGTGGTTACGGTGATATTCTTTTTATTTAATGTGCTTCCAGGAGATCCAGCACAAATGATGATGGGCCAAAATGAAGATAGTGCCCAATTGGCCATTGTAAAACAAAAATATGGTTTTGATCAACCTTTGAGCACCCAATATTTATATTATTTGAACGATCTGTCCCCGCTCTCGTGTCATTCAAATAACCCAGAAGATTACACCCATTTAAGGAATGGGAAATATTCCGCAGCTCGACTGTTTTCTTTAGGAAATGCAACAATGGTTTTTAAGTTTCCATATTTAAGGGAATCGTTCACCAAACAAGGTAAAGAGGTTACCCAAGTTATCAAGGAAACCTTGCCAAACACCTTTGTGTTGGCCGTTTCGGCAATTACAATTGCCATTATTATCGGGATTTTATTGGGCATTGTTTCTGCCTTGTTTAAGGATAGATGGTTGGATAAGGCCATTCAAATTTTCAGTACGTTGGGCATGAGCTTACCCTCTTTTTTTAGTGCCATTTTGTTTGCTTGGTTTTTTGGGTTTGTGTTA
>DASWKU010000405.1:0-4244 GCA_036396455.1 Flavobacteriaceae bacterium | reverse complement strand
AAAGCCACTGGATTAATTCAATTTTCTTATTTTGAAGATTTATATCCATAAAATCAAAGTTACAAATTTCCTGCTATATTTCAATTTTTACGTGATGCTTTTTTATTGGCTCGTCCTAAAATATGGCGTCGGGGCTTAGTGGTTAATTTATTCATTGCAGATCAATTATTTGTACATACTGTTTCGTTACTTCCGAATAAATACGTCAAAAAATTTGTCGTAACTAATCAGTCTTGTGTAATTGTTCAATGGCACCAATCATAGAACGCTGATGACGCTGATTTTTTTATGATTGAATAAGATTTTAGCAATCCGAAGGCGAATGACATAGCTTTTAAGTGTCTCTTATCTGCGTGTATCATAATCATCTGTGTCATCTGTGTTCTATTTTAGTATGACTGATTAGTTACAATTTGTCATGTATTAAAATTCCATTTAAGTTATCATGTTCATGATATCCGATTCCAATAGTTTTGGGTTGGCGCCTTCTGAACCGGCAACCAAAGCACCGACCGCACAGGCAAAGTCCAAAGCGTCTTGCGGGGGTGTTTTATGAGTGATCTTATATACCAAAGCTGCTAAAAAGGAGTCACCGGCTCCTACGGTATCCTTTACAACAATAGGATACCCTGAATTAAAATAAAATTGCCCATCAATATACAAAATGGCACCTTCTCCTCCCCTTGTGACACAGATATGGCTTAGGCCAAATTTTTGGGCCATAAATTGCACATTGTCTTCAATTGATGCGTGTCCAGAATTCAGGTTTTTGGCAATTAAACCCAATTCATCATCATTGAATTTTACAAAATTTGCTTTGAGCATTAATTCGCCCAACAATTCAAAACTGTAAAACGGTGCACGAAGGTTAACATCGAATACTTTAAAATTGGCATGATCCAATAACTGATAAAGGGTTTGCTTGGAAACTGCATTTCTACATATTAAACTTCCATATATAAAAACTTTGGACTGTTTCGCAAGATTTATGGTTTCGTCATTCAATTCTATAAAATCCCACGATACTGGATATTTTATTTCGTAACTGGCACAACCTTTACTGTCCAAAGTCACATTGACCTTACCTGTTTGGTGTTCTTTATGAATTTGTATAAACTTTGACGTTAAGTTGTTTTTATTTAAATAGTCAATCAGTTGATCGCCCAAACCATCTTTACCAATGGCACTGATCATCGCAACTTGGTCACCAAATGAATTTAATCGCAAGGCCACATTTAAAGGTGCCCCTCCAATTTTTTCATGATCGGGAAACACATCCCAAAGCACCTCTCCAAAACAGGCAAACGTATACATAAATTTCAATTTTTTGATTCAAGTTCACTAACCATTAATTTGTCAATGGTTGTTTCAGAATGGTTTAAAGTAACTAATTTTAAGGTTTCCATTGGGGAATTTGGGAAGAAAATTTCGGTCATGACGGTTTCACCATGATTATAAAATAGTTCGATGGACGTTTTGTCAATAATCATTTGAACAGTGATTTTCTTTTGTGGAGTATCAAAATAAGCTTTTGAAACATTATGGGCAAACTTATCCGAAAAATTTGCTTTTCCAGACTTGGTTCTATCCATAAAATAATAAAGGTCCATATTGTTTATTCCAAATTCCAATTGGTCCCCATGGGTATTACGCAATATAAATGTATAGGTGTCATTTGTTAAATTGGAAAGTTCCATTTCAACAACAGATTTATTTACGTCAATAGCTTTATTTTCAATTAATATAAATTCCTCTTTAAATGAACGATTTTTCAGTTCAATTTTAGTGTTCTTATATTTATTCAACTCGTTTATAGGGAAAGAACACAATTTATAACTGCCGTTAATTTTTTTGAGTTTCAATTCCCTTGGAATGGTCATGGCACTTCGCCAAGTTTCCGTTGGTACATCTCTGGCATAATCCCAATTGGACATCCAACCAATAAACAATTTTCTACCATCTGATTCAGGAATATTGGCCCAAGTGACCCCGGCATAATTATCTCTTCCATAGTCAATCCAAATCGCTTTCTTGGATTTCAGATCCTGTTCAAAAAAAGTATCCACAGTAAAATTTTTACCGTCGAAATCCCCAACAAAATATTGTGTGGCACTTCCACCATTTGGCCCGCCCGGATTAATACTTACCAGCAATACCCATTTTTCTTCATCAGCGCCTTCAACCTTTAATTTGAAAAGATCTGGGCATTCCCAAACACCATCATGTGAACCAATACCATCGCCAAAATCGGATTGCAATTTCCAATCCTTTAAATTGGGAGAACTATAAAATATTATTTTTTGACCTGCTGCCAAAACCATTATCCCCTGTTTATGAGCGTCATCCCAAATCACTTTTGGATCCCTAAAATCTTTAATTCCAGAATTTTTGATGACCGGATTTTTGTCATATTTAATAAATGTCTGTCCTTCATCCAACGAATAGGCTATGGCTTGTGTTTGAAAATCCATTTTTCCAACTTTTTCACCTTCTATATTATGATAAGTGTACATGGCCACAATTGGCGTTTTACCATTTTCGCCAAAACCCGAAGTGTTGTTCAAATCGACCACAGCGCTTCCAGAAAAAATATACCCCAAACTATCTGGATATATTGCAATGGGTTGCTCTTCCCAAGTTATCAAATCTTTGCTTTTTGCATGGCCCCAGTGCATTGGGCCCCAGACATTCCCATCGGGATAATATTGAAAATATAAATGGTAGGTTCCATTAAAATAGAACATACCATTAGGATCGTTCATCCAATGGGCCTTGGGCGTAAAGTGAACGTTTGGACGGTAAAGCATCTCTTCAGAATTGACCAATGTATCCGTGTCAATAGCATTATTAGTTTCTTTCTTCTCTTTACAACCTATTAGAAGGAGGGTTACCATAATCAATACCAATAATCTATTCATTTTAAAATTTTATTTATGCTCCCTAATCAATTTTTTGCTCAGTTCCTCAAGCGAAATACCTTTGGTTTCTGGCATCATAAATATGACAAACAACAATTGGAATACCATCATGATGGCGAATATCATAAATACAACTCCTGCACCAATGGTTGAAAAAAGCATTGGAACCAGGGAAGGAATTATAGCTGCCAAAACCCAATGTGTCGACGTGCCAAAGGATTGCCCACTGGCTCTTAAGTTATTCGGGAAGATTTCAGAAATAAATACCCAAATAATTGCCCCCTGTCCTATGGCGTGGGACGCAATGAACATGAACAGGAAAATTGGAACTGCCAATCCTTCCCAATCCAAAAAGAAAGCAGCAGAAACCAAACCCAAAGAAATAATATAGCCTATAGAGCCGATGTACATCAGTGTTTTTCTTCCCAAACGGTCAATCAAAAACACGCCCAATAAGGTAAATAATAAATTCGTTATCCCAATGCCAATACTGCTCAACAATGCAGTACTTTCACCTAAACCCGCTTCTTCAAAAATTCGCGGAGCATAATATAAAAAAGCGTTTATACCAGAAAACTGGTTGAAAAAGGCGATTAAAAATGCCAACATCAATGGAAACCGATATTTTTTCATATAAATGGTTTCTCCTTTAATGTGGCTTTCACTCTCCGTTTTTATTTCCAACATCAAAGTGTCAACATCGCCTTCGGGGTTGATGATTTTCAAAACTTTTTTGGCTTCTTCATTTCTATGTTTGGAAATCAACCATCGTGGACTCTTTGGAACCGTAAAAACAAGTATCGTATAAATTAAGGCTGGGAAAGCCTCGACCCCAATCATCCAACGCCATGCATGTTCACCTACATTGCGAAGCAGGTAATTGGATAAAAAGGCGATTAAAATGCCCAAAACAATATTAAATTGGTACAAGGCCACCAATCTCCCCCTATCTTTTGCTGGAGCAATTTCCGATACATAAGCAGGTGCCGCTATGGTTGAAGCTCCTACTCCAATCCCACCCAAAAACCGAAAAAATGCAAAGGTATATGGATCATTCACTAAAGCTGAGCCCACAGCAGATATAAAATAGAACAGGCCTATCCATATCAATGTATTTTTTCTCCCCAATCTATTTGTAGGATATCCTCCAAACATGGCTCCAACAACCGTTCCCCATAATGCCATGGCCATAACTACCGAACCATGAAAGCCATCGGATGAATGCCAAAGCGCTTGTAATTGTTTATCGGCCCCGGAAATGACAACGGTATCAAATCCAAACAGAAAGCCCGCCAAGGCAGCGGTGATTGACCAAATTAATATCTT
>DASWKU010000404.1:0-5364 GCA_036396455.1 Flavobacteriaceae bacterium | reverse complement strand
TTGTTGGAACTTGGTGCCAATGATGGTTTGCGCGGTATTCCACTTAATGAAACCAGAAACAACTTGCAGGCAATTATTGATATTGTGAGAGAAAAGAATCCTGAGACTCAAATTATATTGGCTGGGATGCAAATGCCTCCAAATCTGGGAGAAGATTATACCACTGAATTTAAAACTATCTTTCCAGAGCTTGCAGCCAAAAACGATATAAAACTTATCCCGTTTTTGCTTGAAAATGTTGCCGGTATTCCGGAGTTGAATCAGCAAGACAGGATTCATCCAACGGTGGAGGGGCAAAAAATAGTCGCCGAAAATGTTTGGTTAATACTGAAGGATTTGCTTTAATTTATTAAGTGCCGGTCATTAAGTGGAAATTTTTTGAATAGTATTGAAGGATGATTTGATTATTTTGTTTTTTGTGATTCTAAAATTATGGCATCTATAACAGCCTGTAACGAAATTAATGCATCCTTAAAATTTTCCAATTTATAAAGTAAATCATCTATAAGATTTTCAAATTCTATGTCTTTAAAAATTAAATACTTATCTATTTTTAATTTTGATTTTTCTTTCCAATTTAAAATTCCAAAGGCATCAATATTTTTTAATGGGTATCTTTTGTATAAATATCTAATTAAATCTTCAGAATTTCTGTTAGCCAGATTTTGTGTGCGTAGAACTTCATTTTTTTTTTGAGTCCATTCAATAATCAATGTTTTCAATTTATCGTTGGTCAAATTTTGAAATTTTCCAGATTGAAGAATCTCTAAAATGGAATTTTCAGATGCTTTTAAGGCCACCAAATTCAAAAACTGCATATAGAATACTGTCTATATTTATCGAGTAAAGAACTGTTTCATCAGCATCGATCATACCCATAATTTGTTTGCCCATTTCAATGCTTTGCTCAGTTCTAGAAATGTCAAGATTCAAATTCGTTTTATTTAGTTTGAATTCTGAGTTAAGGTTCCTTATTATTTTACCTTCTTCAATGGTATTAATACGATTGGTATTCCAGTTATTAATCTGCAAGGCAATCAAAATTCCAATCACCACCAACACAATTTCTCCTATGGCGTATTTTAGGTACGTGCCTGCCGAAGCCTTTGCAAAGGCAGGGTTAGCCGTTTTGCCTTGAGCTATTAGCTTTTGGCGGATGTTACGAAAGAGTTTTATCATTTATTATGGGTTAATTCTTTTCAAGTTCAGCTTGCAACAAATTAATGAGTTCAATGGCAAGTCCTTTAACATCAAGTGAATTTGTTTTTAATGAGTTATTGAACCAATAATGTCCGGCAGCATTTCGTTTGAACAAATCCTTTTCATCAATTAAATTTTGTAACGCCTTATTTTGATCTTCAACCTTAAATAAATGTGCAGTAATTGGATCAAATTCAAAAGCGGTAGTTTGTTGTGCTACTGTGACATCCATTGGAATGATCCAATCTTTATTTATGTTTTGTCCTTTGTTGGCGTCTTCAATTTCTATATAGTATTTCTTAATTTGTTCTGTAAGTTCAGCATTTCTGAATACGTTCATATTGCCCGTTTGTGACAGATCGGAATAGGTGTTTGAACTAGGTGTAAAATCATCCATATTCCATCCAAAACGAAGATATTCTTTAATGGAGTTAAGTAATGAATCGGTATTTGCACCATCATCGAGGTTATCAATGACGGTTTCAATGATAAATTGCTTTTTGTTGCATTTAGATATTAACAAAGTAATTTGTGTTGTGTCTTGTTTTAGATCATCGATCAACCGTTCTAAATACACTTTTTTTAAACTGTTGAATTTTCTGTTCTCATTCCAATTATTGATTTGAAGGGCAATCAAAATACCAATCACCACCAAAACAATTTCACCGATGGCGTATTTAAGATAGTTGGCGGTTTTGCCTTGAGCGAGAAGGTTTTTTCGGATGTTACGAAAGAATTTGATCATCTTTAATTGAATTTGATTTCTTCATTGGTTAAAGTAATAAGATTTGATGCGCTTTGTACCATTTCACCATAACGCTCGGTCAACGATTTTAGCAACAATATTTTGAACCTTATGGAATTGATAATATGTACATCCGAGTTGTAATCCGTCAAGGATTTTGGTTTAATGTTGAACTCCGATTCCGAATAGGTATCAAATACATGAGGGAGCACCATAAAATCATATCCCATTGTGTAGGATCTAATGGTTTCTCTTGTATGTAAATTTAAGGCATCTGATACTGCTATATAGTTATTGCTATCGTAATAATGGAATAAGGAGTCTACCAAGGCTTCGTTTTTAATAAGTTTGAGCTTTCCTGAATTTGACATTTCGTTAAACGTAATTTGGTTATATTCAAATGGAAGGGTATAATTCATATAGGAAAATAATCCTGAAAAATAGTCCTTTGAATAGTCCCTTGGGTTTTTAAGAATGATCAAACAAGAATCCAAAGCTGTAATAAACTGTTTTCCTGAATCAATTCCACTCTGTAAATTACTAATGTCCTGGTTTAAATTTTCAATCAGTTTATGTAGGGCAAATTCTTTCTCTTTTTGTGCTATTCTGTCAATATTCCAATTGTTCGCTTGAATGGCAATAAGAATACCAATGACTACGAGTACAATTTCTCCTATTGCATATTTGAGGTATTTTCCTGTATTGTTTTTCATAATTAGGTTTTGACGGATGTTTCTAAAAAATTTGATCATAATTTAAAGGTGATATTCCATTTGTAAAAGTGTTATTAGTTCTTGTGCATCCTCAATTGCTTTTGGCAGTTCTTTAAAGGCACGAGTGCTGTAGTTTTCCTGTATTAAAATAAAGGTATTCACAAATTTTTCAATGAGCGCTTCATCATAACTTATCAGTTTAAGGTCATTTGCTTTTGAAGTTCTATATTCTTCAGTATTATAGATATTAAAATCAGGTTTGTTATATCTACCATTCTCACGTGCTTGTAATTTGGACAAATAGGGTGAATTTAATTTTAGTAGCAATGCCATCATGTCATCTCCTTTTTGGGCGTTGGATTTGTCAAATTGAAAATCTTCATCCAGATGGTTGGAAAAACTTTCATAAGCAACCAATTTTTTTTGCAGGCTATCATTGGTAATATAGCGAAGACCACCAGAATTTTTTAACTCATTTAGCGTGGATCGATTCCACTCTAAAGGGCGATAAATGATATCATGTGTAATAACCCATAAAACGGTGTTGGATAATTCTGAATGTGGTGTATGGTTTACGTAGTGTTTTAGAGAATCTATATAAATGAATTTTTTTTCAGCTTGAAATTGGCTCACTTTAAGCATCTCAATATCACTTTTTAAATCTTGAACCAATGATTTTGCATATTGCCTGATCCTTTTTTGTTCAAGTCGTGTTTCGTTCCAGTTATTGACCTGTAAGGCAATCAAAATACCAATCACCACCAACACAATTTCGCCAATGGCGTATTTAAGGTAGTTTGCAGTTTTTCCTTGAGCGATTAGTTTTCTGCGGATGTTTCGGAAGAATTTAATCATCAACTTACTATTGCAAGCAGACCAAGATTGAAGTAGTTTTGGTTGGTTAATGGCGTTTAAAGTTAAACAATTTTATCTATCGTTTTATATGTCCTATTTTTGTAACATGAAAACACCGCTTTCCATTCAGGAACTGCACAATTTGGCCATGAACCATGTGGGACACGATTTGGAAGAGCGCGGTTTTGAGTTTATTGCGGTGAACAGCAAATTGAAAAAACACCCCCAATTTGTGTGCATCGATAAAAATAAACACTATTTTTTTGTGATTGTAAGAGCGGTACTTTTGCCAGAAAACCCAAACAATTATGATATGGTTTGGATGGAGGCTTTTAAAGCACATGCAAGATCAAAGGATGCCAAGGTGCTTTATGCAGGTGTTGGGCTCGGAAACCCTGATGGGGAGGAATTGCCAATTTATCTCGACGAAAACTATTTGATTGAATATAATGGCATACAAGTCATTGAAACTAACTTGAATTAGATGAAACCTATTTTTTTGCTACTTAGTTTAGCCTTACTTGTTGTTTCTTGTGAACCTACACTTAAAAACACCAAAATTTCAGGCCCAGTTTTTGGAACCTCTTATGGTATTACCTATTATTCTGAATCCAAAAAAGATTATCAAAAAGAATTTGACAGTTTGTTCAGTGCCATTAACAAATCGTTGTCCACCTATAAGGAAGATTCTGAAATCTCTAAAATCAATAGAAATGAAGCCACTGAAGTTGATGACCATTTCAAAACAGTTTTTAATACTTCAAAACAAATATTCGAGGAAACCGAAGGTGCCTTTGACCCCACAATTGGAGCCGTGGTCAATGCTTGGAATTTTGGACCTAAAGGAAAAGTTGTAGGTTTGGATGAATTAAAAATTGACAGCCTAATGACATCTGTTGGCTTTGATAAGGTTACGCTTGCAGACGATAGGATCATTAAAGAGAATCCAATTACATTTTTGGATTTTAATGCCATTGCCAAGGGCTATGGCGTTGATGTTGTTTCCAAATATTTGGAAACGCAAAATATTGACAATTATATTGTGGAAATAGGAGGAGAGATACGCAGCAAAGGCATTAATATGGAAACGCAAAAACCATGGAAGGTTGGTGTTGAGAAACCAAATTTTGACGGGACACAATCCCTTATGAAGGTCATTGATATGGAAGACGAAGCTATGGCCACTTCAGGGACCTATCGCAAATATAGTATTGATGAAGATGGCAACCGATATTCCCATATTATAGATTCAAAAACTGGATATCCGAGCAAAACCAACCTATTGAGCATTTCGGTCATTACCGACAATTGTATGTATGCCGATGCTTACGCAACAGCTTTTAAAGCTATGGGAATTGAAAAAGTAAAACAGTTTTTAAAGACCCATCCAGAACTTAAGGTGTTTTTGATTTTTGAAAACGAGAATAAGGAATTGGAAATCTTGAACTTAAATGGATTCCCTGAGAACTAAAATTAACATTGTCATGCTGAGCTTGAAGCATCTTTAAAAAGATTCTTCACTACGTTCAGAATGACACTTTATTTAAAAACTACAGGAATAATCTCACCTTTGGCCAAACAATATCGCATAATTTCTTCTTGGGAAAGCGTTGCCGTGTAATCCACTTCCTCAACCTTAAAACCAATACTGCGGAGCTTGTCAAAATAATCCCGACCATAAATGCGAACATGGTCATATTGTCCAAAGATTTTTGCACGTTCTTTTTTGTATGTGATTGAATTGTCCTCAAAAGTTTTATCTCTTTCCAAATCCTGTGGAATCTGAAAAACTCCCATTCCGCCAACTTTTAAAACACGATATAGTTCCTGCATGGCTTTGGTGTCGTCAGG
>DASWKU010000403.1:0-10140 GCA_036396455.1 Flavobacteriaceae bacterium | reverse complement strand
AATACTCCTGACATGAACGGCAATTTCTCAAGACGGGCGTTACAACCTGCGGCGGACCAGTTCTTTTTTGTGGGCTTCTTTTGGACGATTAGCGATAATAAAACCGATAACCAGTTGGATAATTTGTAGGAGGTCTTTTTGGGTTCGTTTAGCGTTGGTGCACGTGCCGATGTCGGGAATAGGAGGGTTTAGCAATGAAGCGAAATGGAATACTAAGACCGACCTGCTCCGTTCCGTCCCACGACACCGAACGAAATTAAGAAACTAAAACCACAACGCAACACTAAACCCCGGCTATAGCACATCCACACTGTTGTAAGCAGCCCTTTTTGAAGATTCGTTCAAGTCCTGCAATCAATCCGCCTTTAATGCTTATCGATAAACCCAAGCACTATTTTATTAAATTCCGATGGATTATCAAATTCCAATCCATGGGAAGCGTTTATAATGGTTGCTCTTTCTCTGTTGCTTAAGCAGCGATACAGTTCATCGTTCATTGAAGAAAAAAATGAGATGGATTTGCTTCCAATTAATATTAGTACCGGAACTTTTATTTTGCGCAGATCATCACAAGTAACCTGCTCTGAAGGACCACCATAAAGGAGATTATGCTTTACTTCCGGAATATTAGCTATCATATTTTCCCGGATTTGCTGAGAAAGGTTATTGAAGTATAAGCTGTCTCCATTTGCACCGTTAATAAAGGCACTCACTCCTTTTTTATCATCATTGTTTTGAAATGCTTCAGTTCCAGGTTTTAGTACTTTTACATATAAACTGTTCAGGACTGAATCACCGCCTGGAACATTTTGCAGCAACGATGGAACAACTGCCTCTCCTAATATTAAGTTTCGAACCAATTCAGGATGTTCCAGAGTGGTAAGTAAAGCTATATTTCCACCGCCTGAGTGTCCCACAAGATGAACCGGCCCTAAGTTTAGAGCTTTAAGCAGTTCAGCAAGGTCCTTAGCGTGAGCAGTAGCCGATACATCTGTAGAATCATTAGCAATCTGCTTATTGGGATAAGAAAGCCGTCTGCTGTAGGAAATTACCCGATGGTGTTGGGCAAATGTATCCATTTGAGTCTCCCATGTCCGGTAGTCTCCAAAGGCTCCGTGAACAAATACTACAGGATCACCTTTTCCTATGTCAATGTAATGGATACTGTCACCATTTATGAAAACACTTTTCACTTCCGGGGACAGCGTGGGCTTCATTTTGTGTCGTTGTGCGGTATTACTGTTATTGCAGGCGCACAAGTAAAACAGCAACAACAAAAAGCTTGGTGTGAAGAAATTCCTTTTCATGTCAAACTATTTAAGCATTGATAATTAAGAAGGTCTTTGTCAGGGTTGCTTACAACACATAAATATATGAATTCTTTTTAATTATTTATATACAACGTTAAACGAAGTTCGGCTATTTTTTTGGGAATGGCAACAACTTTTCTTAGCTCATATAATAGAGGTAACAAAACCGAGAACCAATTGGATAATTTATAGGAAATTATTGAAGTTTTGTTTAACGGTTTACGTATTGGCGATGGTGGGACATTTGAAAAACGTCAGCCCAACATTTGCACAAATGCCTAATAGAATTACAAATGTTGAGTTTACAACTGTCAGCCCCACTATTGCCAATACGATGTTAGCGGTTCGTTGCTTTTGTTCACTTTTTTTGTTGCAAATTTTGTTAGTCCGTTACAGGCTTGGGTTTATATTCCGAATAAGTAATAAATGTTTTTCCATCGTAAAGGAAGAGACTTGTTTCTCTCGTGCCTATCCAAAGATTGCCACTTTTATCTTCCAAAATTGACCAAACCCAAGGATTGATTAGCCCATCTTTTGTAGAAAAATGAGTGAAAGTTTTGCCATCATAACGGTGAATACCATCACCACCAAACCAAAGGTTTCCCTTTTTGTCTTCTATAATTCGAGTAAACCCATTATTAGGAAACTTAAAACTTGTAAATGATTTGCCATCATACCGGTAGGCTCCACCCCAATTAGTGAACCAAATATTCCCATTCATGTCTTGCAGTTGAGGCCAGCCCCAACTATGAGGTTTTGGCTTTGGCCCATCTTGAAATAATTCCATTAGTTCAAGTTTTGTTACAGATTTTCCATCGTAACGATACACACCTTTGTCGGTTCGTGCTCCAAACCAAATGTTACCTGCTTTATCTTCTAAAATTCGTTCCACGTTATGGTTAGTGCTCAAAAAGCCACTAGCTGTCTCATTAATTATAAATGGAGTAAAAGATTTGCCATCGTAGATATAAACACCATCTATAGTTGCGAACCATAATTTTCCGCTTTTTGCTTGTATGATACTGAATACCCAATGCTTGTTGCGATAGTGCTCATTCTTGTTGGGAGGCAGGTTTTTGGGTAAAGGAATCTTGATTTCTGCAAATGTTTTACCATCGTAAAGACACAGTCCCACTTCTGTCCCTATCCAAAACTTACCATCTTTATCTTCAAATAGGGTATAGATGCTATTACTGTTAAGCCCATCTGCCACTAAATATTGGGTAAACGATTTTCCGTCATATTTATAAAGACCATTTTCTGTGGTGCCGAACCAAAGGTTGCCGGCTTTGTCCTGTAGGATACATTGAACATTGCCATATCGGGGGCCACCTAAGGTTTTTATAAGTTTGGGATGTTCCTTTTCTTTCGGTAAATCTTTTTTAACCTGTCCGTTGCAGGCAGAGCCAAAAAGTAATATTGTCAAGAAAGTAAAAACTTGAGTTTGTAATAAATAATTTTTCATTGTTCAAATTGTCATTGATGTTTTTTATCTATGTGCCGGTTTGGGTGTCGCTCTGCAATGACCGCTAACGGTTTGCAGGTTTATATTGTGCCCGATTAAATAGCACTTCACTGTCGCCTAAGTACTAAAGTAAATAAAAAGCACAACAGAACAAGAACCATGTCACCCGGGCATAATTTAAACCTGCTGTTAGCGGTAGGTAGTTTCATTGGCTTATTAAGATTGAAATGATATAAAAAACAGTTATTATCAGAAATGCTGTCCTCACTTTTCTAATTGTAAATCTTTGAGCAAAATAAATGATAATGCAGGAACATATTAAAATACATATTGAGTAAAATGAAAAACCGCTTACTATTTCAAAATTTTGATACGCTAGTACAAAAGAGAAAAAACCAACAATAAATAAGCAAATACCGAACGAAAGGTTAAAAAAAATCCAGGCATTCCATTGTGTTGCTTTATTGTCCACATTGAGTATTGTGTTTTTCATTTGTTCTATTAGATTATTATCCTTTGGGTGAAGGAGTTGGGTGTAATATGTCCCAATAAAATGAGCAATGCCTATCAGCATTTGCAGAGTAGCACCGATTTCCCAAAATAATTTTGCTGTCATAATTTTTGTCCTTTAATAAATAAAACGCTTCCTTTCATATAGCTATCAATGATATACTTGTCTGTTGGGAACAAAGCTAATAATTCACTTTCCGAACACACTTTTCCAAATTCTCCAAATTGTCTTAATAAATTCATAAACAAACGACTGTTGGGGTATTTGCTAGTCATTACTAAAAAATAAAAATGTCCCTTTGGTTTTAGTACTTTTAAAATTCTCTCTATAAACATCTTCTTGTTATCAAATAAATGAATTGTTCCAAAACTGCATAAAATATCAAAGCTGTTATCACTAAATGGAAGATTGAAGGCGTCACCTTGCAATAAGACTATGTTTGGAGGAATATTGTGGTTAGTATTTATCAGTCGTTTTCTTGCCATTTTAAGCATTCCAATAGAACGGTCTATTAATGTGCATTCGTTTTCAGTTTTTTGATATAAAGAATATGTCTGCGCTAGACCGCCACAACCAACGTCAATTAATTTTCCCGATTGATTGATTATAGCATCTTTCGCAAATTCGGTGTAATGTTTGGGAGCAGTATTCCAATGCAAAAGATTGAACCAATTGCTTTTCACCATCCATTCATAATATGGGGCACGAAAGTCATATTTAGCATTCTCTGGCTGCTGTAAAGCGGTAGTTATATTGTCTGTCACTAATTTCATTCTATAAATTGTAATTGTCATTTAGTTGTGGATATACTTACTGCTAACGTATCGCAGCTAAGAAACGTGGGCTTTTCGGAGCATTTTCCTGTCCGCCTATGACAAAGGTAGCCACAAAGAAAGAACTTTACAGAAACCACTTTCCGCCCCATGTTTTCTTAGGTGCTGTTGGCAACTGGTATTATTCATTAGATTTGTCTGTTTCAAATCCGTAAATGGTAGTTTGCATTCCTGCAATTTTCCATTGTCCATTTACTTTTTCCATTAGCCTTGTTTCACGTTTCAGTCCACGTAATGAATCTTGTTGCTCATATGTAACCCAAGCTCCGTTCCCGTAAAGTCTAACATCAATTTTATCCAACAATTTTGGAATGGGTTCAGGTTCGGGGTGTTCTTCGATGAATGTTTTCACAAATTGACTTATTTCTTTCCACCCGATTGACTCCGAAAAAGTACTGTCAGCAAAGTTCATATATACTTTCGAAATGGTCGGGTCGTGCACCCAATTTTTTGTCCAAGCTTCGTAATCCCTTTGAAAAGCATCTTTGGTTTCATTATTCAATCGCTCTAAAATGGCTTTTTTTTCTTTTTCAAAATTGACCTCCTGATACACTTTTTCATCCATTTTAGATTTCTCGTTTTCTTTACAACTTATAGTAAAAAGTAATATTAACAAGGTGAATAGTGATAGGTTTCTATTTTTCATATTTTGTTTTTTAACTTGTTGCCAACTTGTTTATATGTATGATTTTATCATACATACCTGTCCAAAATTGATAGATATGTATGAAAACTGTCATACAATAGTTATCAAATATATTAAAAATCACAGATCATCAAACGGGCTTTTTATGTTTTGTTCCTGTTTTTGGAACACATTTGCCATTACTTCCATTTGATATTACAGCCAATACTGGGTTTTTGGTTGGTTGTGTTTTCTCTATGTTCAAGTAAACAATCCAAGGCATGCCTTATATCTTTACCCGTAACCGGAATGCCATTTCCCGGTCTCGAATCGTCCAATTGCCCCCTGTAAACCAAGTTAAGGGCATCATCGAATACATAAAAATCGGGTGTACAGGCTGCATCAAAGGCTTTGGCGACCTCTTGGGTTTCGTCGTATAGATAAGGAAAGATAAACCCTTGTTCAAATGCGTTCTGTTTCATGAGATGGGGAGCGTCCTGTGGATAATGTTCTACATCATTGCTGGATATGGCGATACAATTTATCCCTTTTGGTTTATAATCCTTGGCCAGTTGTGAAATTTGCGAATTGACATGCTTTACAAAAGGGCAGTGGTTGCAAATAAACATAATCACGGTGCCTTTTGCACCCTTGAGTTCCTGAAGGCTTATGTGCTGCCCAGTAACGGTATCCGGCAGCTTAAAATCCGGAGCTTTTGTGCCGAGGGGCAACATGTTTGACGGAGTTTGGGCCATAATACTTTCCCGCGCATGCGGGAATCTCTTTTAAAATTGGTGTTATACATTTACAAAGTTAATGGATTTTAAGAGATGAGAACATCGCGGTGCATATAAATCCTCAAGTTTCTCCTTCCTTGGGGAAGGTGTTTGCTTGCAAACGGAGAGGGCACGACAAAAATCACTCTTCCTGATATTTCATAAAAAAGAACGCTGATAACGCTGATTTTTGTGATTTGCGCAGTTTGTATCAGTGTCCCGAGGAATCGGGACTGCCTGATCAGTGTCACCTGCCTACCGGTCAGGCAGGTCTGCGTTCCATTATTTACAACATAGATGAAATTGTCGTGTGCTTGCAAACGGAAGATGTTGGAGTAATTTTCGAAATTGTTTGTACATTTAGCGCATGAATGATATCATAACATTTGAAGACTTTACCAAAGTGGATTTACGTGTGGGTACCATTATTGAGGTCAACGATTTTCCCGAAGCCCGAAACCCTGCCTACCGGCTCACCATCGATTTTGGTGCTTTGGGCATAAAAAAATCTTCGGCACAAATTACCACACTTTATAAAAAGGAAGCGTTGTTGAACCGACAGATTGTGGCAGTAATCAATTTCCCAAATAAACAAATTGCCAGTTTTATGAGCGAATGCTTGGTGTTGGGGGCGGTTGATGGTAACGATGTCATCCTTCTAAAACCTGAAGAAAAGGTCAAAAACGGCTCGGTTGTTTCTTAAATGACCTTCCCAAAAAAATCATGGATTGAAACAATTATGGCTACATACCGTTAGAGGATACATTCGTTTGGGACTGTTTTTTTACTTTAAAAACATCAAGGCCGTCAATGTTGAACGTGTTCCTAAAACAGGAGCCGTTTTGTTTTTGGCCAATCATCAAAATGCCTTGTTGGATGCCCTTTTGATTGCCACAAAAAGCGGACGGTTTTCCTATTTTTTGACCAGGGCCAGTGTGTTTCAAAATGGTTTTATAACTAAAATTTTGAAGAGTCTTTTGATGCTGCCCGTGTACAGACTTCGGGACGGTTGGAACAATCTTTCAAAGAATAATGCCATTTTCAGTAAAAGTGCCAAACTGTTAAGCCAAGACCGTGCAGTGGCCATTTTCCCTGAAGGCTCTCATAACTTAAACCGTACAGTGAGACCTTTGAGCAAGGGATTTACACGGGTCATTTTTGAGGTTTTTGAGCGATATCCCAAAACGCATCTTCAACTAGTTCCTGTTGGGTTTAATTATCTACAGGCCGAAAAGTTTGGTGATTGTGTTTCGCTTAATTTTGGAGATCCAATACATCTTACGATTAATGCTATTACAGACAAAAATGAAAGTAGGATCAATTTAAAAGCACAGGTACATCAACAAATTTGTCAATTGACCTCTCATATTGAAACTGAAAACTATGACACCACACTCAAAAAACTGAAAGATTTAAAGGTTGATTTTTTAAAACCAGAAGCTGTAAACTCTTGCATGGCTTCAAATTTTGAAAATTGTGAACCACGTCGTTTAGATGGGTTTCCAAATTTAAAAAGGTTTTTTAAATTCTGTCTGATACTGGCTTTGTTGGTCCCTTATCTCATTTGGAAATGGGGTGTTCAGCCAAAAATTCAGGAAATCGAATTTGTATCTACCTTTAGATTTGCCGTAGCCATTTCGATAGTGCCTATTTACATACTCATCCTAACCGTTTGTTTGTTGGTTATAATAAGTCTTAAATTGGCACTTTTGTATTTATTTGGCGTGCTTATTCTTACGCTTTTAACTATAAAATTATAGTTGTTTTCTAAAAAATATGGCGTTCATCATCAATTTATTGGTGCCATACCAAAATGCCCTAAAATTGGTGTTATCCGTAAAGACCACCACTTTTCCTTTTTTTAAACGGCTCACCTTAAAGGGTACTGTACTTGATAGACTATCCAAATTTTGTTTCGAAATATAACCGGCCAGCAACGGGTTTTTGGTGTACTGGATGGGGTTGTTATAGCTTTGTTTATCAGCGTTTACAAATACATTGGTGTTCCTAAACAAGGCTATTTTATCATTTTTATAGCCAAAATTTATGGGGTGTGAACGGTCTATTTTTGCTTCAAAAATGGCACCTCCAATTTCTTGGGCACCTTTATAATCATCACGCTGTTCGTAGGTAACGTTTTTTGCAACCTGCTCCATTTTTTTTAGGTCAAGTTTTATAAACTCGTTGGTGTTCAACCAACGTAAGGCTGATCCATAAGCAATTAAGGTACCACCATTTTCTACCCATTCTTTTAAGGCTTTGATATTGTCACTGCCCGCCGATCCACTGGCCATGATAATGGTATTGTATTTGCTTAAATCGACTCTATTCAGGTAATCGGTATCCAATTTGGTTATGGTGATATCGTAGCGTTGATCAAACAGATGCCAAATTTCGCCGGCATCATAGCTTGAAATACCATTGCCGACCAACAAGGCCACTTTGGGTGGTTCCAAGGTTTTGAATTCTGTGCTTCCCAAATCGATACCTTGGGTCAAGCCTGTTGAAACACCATGGATTTGGACATGATTGTCTTTGGCAATGTCAGTTAATAACTTGTGAAGTTCATCGGAATTTTTACCTTGATTTTGAACAGGAATCAAAATGGTCCCATAATCATACGTTTTACCTTCAACACTGAAGGGCCTCAAACTTACTTTCGCCCTAATATCCTGGCTTAAAATTTTGTTCAGAGCTTTGGGTGTGTAGTATTCGTGCCATTCCAAAAGGTAGGCATAGTTGCTTTTTGAAGACACCATACCAGTCTTCATTTCGAGATCGGTAACGTCCTCACCGGCATTTGAAGTTGAAACCCCTTCAACGTAATCGACATTAAAAGCCAAAGGGAAGGTCCAAGCCGAAATGTCATAAAACAGACTATCCACAAAGGTGGTCCGTTTTTCGAACATGGCATTGATCAAACGTGTATTTTTTTGGTTTTTAGGGACCACATAACTGTACCCTTTTTTAAAGTGTTTTCCGTTAAGGGTCACATCAGTTTTAAGTTCATTGAATTTTATGTCATGTCTTTTAAGAATTTCGGCCAAATGGTAGGTCTTTGCCGCATCTTTTTCATCACCAAAAATAATGGCCTTTCCGTTTTCCTTGGCGGCTTCATTTCGAGCATTTTTAAAGAAATCATGTTGGTAATTTAAAATTTGTTCCCGCATGGTTTTGGCAGCTTCCAAAGTGGAAAGGGCCGTTGTAAATTGGTTTCTTATGGTAAACGGAAAAGTAAGGATTCCATTATCGCTTTCCTGAATATGCCCTCGTGAACTGGCCTGCTCAAACAAAATACCTATGCCACCATTGATATCGGGAAATGTTGAGCCCTTGCCATAGTAAAAATCATCATAGTTCTCTTCGGTGTAATATAATGAGCCAATGTTATCCAGTGCCTTGGCATGAAAATTTCCGATCTGTTTTGTCAATTCCTGATTCAATTTTGGAGTCAATGGGTGGGTCCTGGATTGAATGCCCGGTTGAAAGAAAAATGTGGCATTCGTACCCATTTCATGATGGTCGGTCAAAATATTGGGGAGCCATTTATGAAACGTTTGCAATCGCGCTCTTGATTCTGGCATTTGTACAGGCAGCCAATCCCTATTTAAATCAAACCAATAATGATTGGTCCTTCCACGTGGCCAAACCTCGTTATACTCCCGATCATTTGGGTCGGGGTTTAAGTTTTTGCTCTTGTTGGTATTTGCCCAATACGCAAAACGTTGCAGGCCATCTGGATTAAAGGAAGGGTCAAACAAAATGACCGTGTTGTCCAACAATTCTGAAATTTCGTTTCCTTCTGCTGCTGCCAAATAATAGGCTGCCAGAAGCGCGGCATTGGATCCACTGGGCTCGTTACCATGAATGGAGAATCCTTGATAGACAACGATGGGCATGGTTGTGGTGTCATTATGATCACCATTTGTTAAGGCCATATGAGCTTCACGAACCTGGTCCAGTTGCTGATGGTTCTTTGGAGCGGTAATCGTAAGGAGCAGTATGGGTCTCCCTTCAAAAGTAGCACCTCTGTTTTCGATGGTAATTCTATTTGAGGCTTCCGCCAAAGCGTACATATATTGAACCAGTTTATCATGCGTAACATGCCACTCACCAACATTGTGGCCAATGACCGATTTTGGTGTGGGTATATTTTGGTCGTAGGTTAGGTTTTGAGGCAAATAATAGGACAAATCGGTCTGCGAAAATGCCAAGGTTTTAAATAGTAACAGACCAGCAAGAGAAGACATTAATTTCATGTGTGTGTTTTTGTTGATCATAAAAATAAAAAAACCGTTACGGTAAGTCAACGGTTTTAAAAGTTTTATCAAAAAAAGTTTAAATGTCTTCAAAATTGACATCAGTAAAGCTGCCGCTTGATTTTTCAACGGGCACTTCATCTGTTTCTAAATCTTCAGTATGATCATCATCTTTTTTAAAGTCCTTTTGGTGGCGTTCGCTAATGACTTCGTCACCTTTTTCATTGATGATGTAATCGGTCATTTCATTTAAAATTTCATTGAATTCAGTAAAATCTTCTTTGTATAAATAGATTTTATGTTTTTTGTAGTGAAATGAACCGTCATCATTTGTAAATTTTTTACTTTCTGTAATGGTAAG
>DASWKU010000402.1:0-3423 GCA_036396455.1 Flavobacteriaceae bacterium | reverse complement strand
AGAATTGGAACATTGCGACACCAAAAAAGTTCAAAGTTTGGTTTCAAATTCAAAATCAAAATTTCATCCCAATAGTTATGCCCTGCAAACTCCGATGAGTCCTCATGCCGCAGCCGAAATTGACAATATCAGCATAGATTTAGAAAACATCATTCCTCCCAAAACAAAAAATCATTTGGTGATAGAGGGTGCCGGTGGTTTGCTGGTTCCAATTAACGATACACAAACCATTCTAGATATTATAAAGCCGAACTATAAAGTTGTTGTGGTTTCAAGGCATTATCTTGGAAGCATCAATCACACCCTTTTAACCATAAATCTTTTAAAGGACCAAGGGTTTGACGTTTCCATTATTTTTAGTGGAAACGAGCATAAATCCACTGAAGACATCATTAATAAAATGACAGGCGTTCCGGTAATTGGTCGCATTGAAGAAGAACCTTATTTTGACAGGAACGTGATAAAGGAGTATGCGGATGAATTCCGTAACAAAATCTAAAAACTGAAATATAGAGAATACAGATGGACAGATTTAGATGATTTAACGTAGGGTTTATTCCCTAATATCAAAAAAAATCATAACAATCAGCGTTACCTGCCTAACGGCAGGCAGGCCAGCGTTCTCTAATAAATGATTTAAAAATTAAGAATAACATTAATAATATCCCCATTTTCATGGGGAATAAATATGAGCTTAAAAGAACGCGACAAAAAACATATTTGGCATCCGTTAACACAACACAAGTTGCACCCAGAAACCATTGCCATTATCAAAGCCAAGGGTTGTGTGCTAACAGATGAAAATGGCAAAGAATACATTGATGCCATTGCCTCTTGGTACACGTGTATGTACGGGCATTGCAATGATTATATTACAAATCGAGTTTCCAAACAAATGCAACAATTGGACCAAGTGGTTTTCAGTGGGTTTACCCATGAACCTGCTATAAGACTTTCTGAAGAGCTCATTAAAATCCTTCCCAAAAATCAAAGTAAGATTTTCTTTAGTGATAATGGTTCGACCAGTGTTGAGGTGGGCATTAAAATGGCGTTGCAATATCATTTCAACCAAGGCTTAAAACGAAACGTGCTTATTGCTTTTGAAGATGGATTTCATGGAGATACTTTTGGTGCCATGAGTGTTTCGGGGCTTTCGGTATATAATGGCCCTTTTGAAGACTTTTTTTTGGAGGTTAAACGCATTACAACACCAAATGGAAATAATCATGAAGCTATCTTAGATCAACTCCAAACTATAGTGGAAAGCCATGCTGTTGCAGGTTTTGTTTATGAACCCTTGGTGCAAGGTGCTGCAGCCATGAAAATGCACAATGCTGAAGGATTGGAAGCCATTTTAAAGTTCTGTAAGGCACATCATATTATTACCATTGCTGACGAAGTCATGACCGGTTTTGGAAAAACCGGCAAAAATTTCGCTTCCGAATATATGGAAACTAACCCCGATATCATGTGCTTGAGCAAGGCTTTGACGGCAGGTTTATTACCCATGGCCATCACATCCTGCACCCAACAGATTTACGATGCTTTTTACAGTGAAGACATTGGAAAAGGATTTTTCCATGGGCATACCTATTCTGCTAATCCGTTGGCCTGTGCTGCTGCTTTGGCCGGTATTGAATTGTTGCAATCTGAGGGCATTCAGAACAACATTAAACGTATCATAGCGTCTCATAAAGCATTTGATAATCGCATCAAAAACCACCCAAAAGTAAAATCCACTCGTCAAACAGGAATTATCTATGCCTTGGATTTGAATATTGAAATGGGACGCTATGGAAATTTACGGGATATGCTGTTTCAATTTTTTATGGAACACGGCGTATTTTTGCGCCCGCTGGGAAATACCATTTATATTCAAGCACCTTATGTGATTACCGAAGAACAACTGGAAAAAGTCTATCAAACCATCGAAAAGGCTTTAGATATGTTCTAATACACTTTCAAGTAAATTAATCTCTTCTTGGGTCTCCTTGATTAAAACATAAAGTTTTTCATACGTCCATTTCCCATCTTTTTTTTCTGCAACAACAAAAATCCGTCCTGCACCTTTCGAGCCTTTAATGGGTATGCTAAAATCGGCAATCCCTGTATTGTTTTTGATTGAAATATTGCCACTGATCATTCCGTCAGCTTCAATAGGATTCCCCAAAATGAACGTAACGTCTGGATTATGGGATGCCTGTTCAAGGGCATATTCATAAGGGGTTGAGTTCTTAAACATGTTTGTAACACCAAAAAATAGGGTTCCTATAAAAATTATACCTAATATAATCAATATCAAACAACCACCAACAGGAACGACCCATATCCAATTTCTACCAAACCAACTTTTTTGCCTGACTTCTTCCATAATGAAAAGCTTTACCTAAAGATAAGTATTTGACTCCTTGCTTTTGTTACATTTAAAGAAAACTTACATTTGCCAAAAGTTTTTCAATCTTGCAACGACCCATCTCCATAACTGCCATCTCTTCCATTTCTCCTATAGGAAATTCGGCGGACACCGTTTGGAAAAGCTATCAAGACCATCAGCATTATATTGAAGAAAAGGATGGTGTTTTAATCTCCCAATTATCAAAATCCAGTAAGGAAAACATTGAGCATTTAAGATTTTCCGATTCGAAATACAAAGCATTGGATGATTCGGTTTTATATGCCATCTACAGTGCCAGGAATGCGATGGAACAAGCGCAATGGAAATCAAAAGATAGCTTTGGGGTCAACATTGGATCTTCCCGTGGCGCCACACAGTTATTTGAGGCCTACCATGAAGATTTCTTGAAGGAAGGCAAATCCAAAACCTTAAGTTCTCCCACTACAACTCTGGGCAATATTTCATCTTGGGTGGCACACGATTTACAGACTCAAGGACCTGAAATTTCGCATTCAATCACATGCTCCACCGCTTTACATGCCATGCTTAACGGTATTGCTTGGCTCAATTCAGGGATGAGCAACAAATTTTTGGTTGGAGGAAGTGAAGCATCCTTAACACCTTTTACCATCGCCCAAATGCAAGCCTTAAAAATTTATGCCAAAGCCAAATGTCATTCTGAACGAAGTGAAGAATCTTATCCCTGCCGTGCCTTGGATTTGAGTAAAAAAGAGAACACGATGATTCTTGGTGAAGGTGCTTGTATGGCCTGTCTGGAAATTGGAGAAACTAAAAACGCTTTAGCTCTTATTAAAGGAATTGGATATGCTACAGAAATTTTGGAGCATAATACTTCCCTTTCAACAGATGCGAAATGTTTCCAACGGTCCATGGCCATGGCATTGGGAAATTTGAAACCAAACGACATTGATATCATTGTAACACACACACCAGGAACCATAAAAGGCGATTTGGCAGAATATAATGCCATTGTAAAAGTATTTGGCAATGATCATCCCGCTTTAACA
>DASWKU010000401.1:0-20094 GCA_036396455.1 Flavobacteriaceae bacterium | reverse complement strand
TCATGGTGTTGTGATTTGGCAATCTTGCCCTTGACCCAACTTACAAAGGTTGGCATGGTGGTCACCGCCCTACTCACTATAAAATCAAATTGTCCATTGATGTCCTCTACCCTACTCTGAAAGGTTTTTACATTGGTCAGTCCCAACCCTGCAACGACCTCATCCACCACTTTTAATTTTTTTGCAATGCTGTCCACCAAATAAAAATGGCTCTTTGGGAATAATATGGCCAAAGGGATTCCAGGAAATCCACCGCCGGTGCCCACATCCAAAATTTTGGAGTTGGGTTGAAACGAAATAACCTTTGCAATCCCCAGTGAATGCAACACATGGCGCAAATACAGTTCGTCAATATCCTTACGGGACACCACGTTTATTTTTGAATTCCAATCCCTGTAAAGTGCTTCCAATTTTTCAAATTGCACGATTTGAACATCGGATAAATCTGGAAAGTATTTCAGTATCATTTGCATTATCGCATATTTTTGCACAAAATTAGGTTTTTTTATGTGGATATTTTTAGTACAATATATAGATGTTTTTTAGTATAACATTAGATATTTTTAGCATAATATTACCATAATAGCAGCTTTTATTAATTATATTTGCCCACACTTATATTTTAAGGGTAAATTTTACCGTTATCATAGAAAACAAAAACAATGACAAAACAAGCATTATCATTTTCCAGAGTAGATTCAGCAATTTTTTTCCGTACTTTAAACAAACGTGTCAACGATTATTTTAAGGACAATAATATTAAACGTACAGGCAACTGGAAAATATGGTTGAAAACCATAGTGATGTTTACCTTATTTTTATCGCCTTATTTTTTGCTCCTAACCTTAAATATTCCCGGTTGGGCCCAACTGCTTTTAACTGTGGTCATGGGTATTGGAATGGCAGGGGTTGGTATGAATGTCATGCACGATGGTAATCATGGATCCTATTCCAATAAAGAGTGGATCAACCGTTTAATGGGAAGCAGTATTTATATTTTGGCCGGAAATGTTTACAATTGGAAAGTACAGCACAACGTGTTGCACCATACCTATACCAATATCCATGGAATGGATGAAGATTTGGAAGCAGGACGCATTTTACGTTTTTCACAACATGCCGAGTGGTATAAACATCACAAATTTCAGCACTATTATTCCATTTTACTTTATGGGCTGTTGACCATAAATTGGGCCATCACGACCGATTTTTTACAAATGAAACGGTATTTAAAACGCAAATTATCCTATGGCAAATTTCCAAATCCCGCTACTGAATGGAGCAAATTGGTGATTTCAAAACTGATTTATGTCTCCATTTGGATTGTTCTTCCGCTTTTATTGACCAACATTGCTTGGTGGAAAGTTTTATTGGGCTTTTTTATCATGCACTATGTTGCAGGGTTGATCTTAAGTGTGGTTTTTCAGTTGGCGCATGTTATGGACGAAGCCGAAATGCATTTACCTGAAGAAAGTGGAACCATGAAAAACTCATGGGCCATTCATCAACTTAAAACCACGGTGAATTTTGGAACCAAAAATAGAATCGTCAATTGGTTTACCGGAGGATTGAACCATCAGGTGGAGCATCATATATTTCCACATATTAGCCATGTGCATTATACCAAGATTTCAAAAATCGTCAGAGAAACCGCAAAAGAATTCAACTTACCTTATAAAGAATATAAAACAACCCGAAAAGCGATCATCGCCCATTTTAGATTCTTAAAAGAAATGGGAATGAAGCCTGCATTACAAGTATAATTAAGCTTATAAATGAACCAACAACTTTCTGAAAGGATTAAAAGCTTGCCAACTTCGGCCACTTTGGCTATGGCAGCAAAAGCAAGGGAACTCAAACAACAAGGTGTCGATGTTATTGGATTAAGTTTGGGAGAACCGGACTTTAACACACCTGATTTTATTAAAGAAGCCGCCATACAGGCCATTCATGACAATTACAGTTCTTATCCTCCAGTGGATGGATATTTAGAATTAAAGGAAGCCATTTGTTTAAAGTTCAAACGCGATAATGGTTTGGGATACAAACCAAGCCAAGTGGTCGTTTCTACAGGTGCCAAACAGTCCATTGCCAATGTATGTCAAGTATTGCTCAACCCGGGTGACGAAGTCTTGTTGCCTGCGCCTTATTGGGTGAGCTATTCGGCATTGGCAATTTTGTGCGAAGCCACCTTTAAGGAAATACCTTCAACTGTTGAAACCGATTTCAAGATTACCCCGCAACAGTTGGAAGCTGCCATTACACCCAAAACAAAAATGGTGTTTTTCAACTCACCAAACAACCCGAGTGGAAGCATCTATTCGGAAGCAGAATATAGGGCATTGGCTGAAGTTTTGGAAAAATATCCAGGTATCTTCATTCTTTCCGATGAGATTTATGAACACATCAGTTATGGAGCAAAGAACTTTAGTTTTGCTGCCATACCCAATATGTACGATAGTACCATTACCGTTAATGGGGTTGCCAAAGCTTTTGCCATGACCGGATGGAGAATTGGATATATTGGCGCACCGGAATGGATTGCCAAAGCCTGCACAAAAATGCAAGGACAGATTACTTCGGGAGCCAACAGTATTGCCCAACGTGCCGTCATTACCGCTTTAAACGAGTCGCCATCAAGGGTTCAATATATGGTTGATGAGTTTAAATCCAGAAGGGATTTGATTCTCGGTTTGTTACATGATATTGAAGGCTTTAAGGCCAATGTCCCAGAAGGTGCTTTTTATGTGTTTCCGGATGTCTCCCATTTTATTGGAAAGACCATAAAGGGAAAAGCCATTAACAGTGCTGCAGATTTTTCGTTGTTTTTATTGGAAGAAGCGCATGTGGCAACCGTATCTGGTGAAGATTTTGGTGCTGGTAATTGCATTAGGATTTCCTATGCAGCATCGCAGGAGCAAATTATTGAAGCCTTAAGACGGATAAAAGAAGCTGTAAGCTGAACCTTTTAACTTTTTAATACAGAAAAGCAAAAAGCCACTAATTAGTGGCTTTTTTACTGGTTCTCTTCGTAAAGATATATTGATATTTCAGCTATGCTTTTGATTTAAAAAAACCTGTAAATCTTTGTTTGAGCCATAAAGCACCAAGATATCAGATTCCTCAAGTTTATAATCAGGAGTTACCACGCCTTGTACTTTTGATTCTATTGTAGATTTGCCCACTAGGCTTTTAACCTCAGATTTTTTAATTGTCGTTAATACCAACAGGTTGAATTTATTTCTAAATCCTATTTCCCTGATGGTCTTTCCAATATATTTTTCGGTGACATTGGCTTCTATAATGCTAAAATCATCACTGAGCTCAAAGGAATCCACTACATTTTTCAAACATAGTTTTTTGGCCCAACGTTCGGCAGTTTCTTCTTCTGGATGTACTATTTCATCTACCCCAATGGCTTGCAATACTTTTTCATGCAGTGGATTTATGGCCCTACTAATCAATCGTTTTACCGCAAAGTTTTTAAATAGGGCTGTTGACATGACATTGGCCCCTTGGTCTTCACCGATAGCTACAATAACAATGTCTGTATCTTTTAAAGGCAATCCGGAAACCGTAAATTCGTCGGTGGTGTCCATACAAATGGTATGAGAAATTTTTTCCTTGTACAAATCCACTTTGGTCATACTGGTATCAATCCCAATAACTTCATTTCCTCTTGAGGTCAATTTTTCGGCCAATGACGCTCCAAAATTTCCTAGACCTACTATTATATATTTCATGGGTATCTATTTATTATTTCTACTTCGCTCAATGCAAGTGTTTATTAATGTCCACACCTGTCCCTGTCCCGACCTATAGCTTTGGGATGTAAAATTAGCATATTCATTTCACTTTGTGTGTATTGATTATACATGGACGTTTTGTGGTGCTTTGATTTTAGTTTATGGTAATTTCTTCTGTTGGGTAATTATAGTTTTTATATTTCACTTTTTTAAATATTGCGATCACAATTGACAACATACTCACACGCCCTACAAACATGACAACAATAAGTACAAATTTACTAATGTTACTTAAATCTGCGGTGATTCCCAAACTCAATCCAACGGTGCTATATGCCGAAAAGCACTCAAAAGCTATATTCATCAAACCTTTTTCATTATCAAAAATAGAAATTAGCATCACTCCCAATCCAATGACAATCAAGGACAGTGCAATGATAGCAAAAGCTCGTCTTACAGAAATGTCGGCAATTTCTCTTCTAAAGACTTCAATTCTTGACTTCCCTTTTGCCAAACTTAAAATGTTTAGTGTCGCTATTGCAAAAGTACTGGTTTTAATACCACCACCAGTTGATGCCGGTGAAGCTCCAATCCACATTAATAAAAAAATCATCATAACGGTTGGAAACGCCAAGGAATTCATATCAACCGTATTAAAACCTGCAGTCCTTGGCGTAGCGGCACCAAATAGTGCCGTCACAATTTTACCAAACCCACTGTGCTCAACCAGTGTGTTTTTATATTCAAGAATGTAAAAGATAACAAAAGCCACACCTGTTAAGGCCATTGTGGTAATAAGCGTTATTCTACTATTAAGATTAAGCACCCAAGGCCTATAATTTTGTCCTGCCTTTGCAAAATTAATCAATAACGAAATTTTATATTTTAGATAATTGATCAGGTTAACTACAATTGGAAAGCCTAGGCCACCCAAAACAAACGTCATAATAATGACCAATTGCAGATAATAGTTAAACCTAAAACCCGTTTCAAACAAACTATCGTTAAGAGTTGAAAAGCCCGCGTTGCAAAACCCTGAAATGGCATGAAAAACGGAAAAATAAATTTGTTCGCCCTGCGATTTAAACAAGGAATCATCCAAACTGGTATAAATCAATATTGCCGAAGAAAGTTCTATGTAAAATGTGATGAGCAAAACATATTTTAAAGTAGAAAACACTTCTCCAAGCTTTTGGGAACTGTTCATGTCACTCAGCGATATTTGGTTTTCATACGTTGAACCCCCTTTAAAAAAATAACTGAAATAGCTTGTAAAGGTTAAAATACCCAGTCCGCCCAACTGTATTAGAACAAGAATAATGGATTGACCAAATAGTGTAAAGTAACTCCCTGTATCGGCAATGACAAGTCCGGTTACACAAACTGCACTTGTAGAGGTAAACAGGGCATTAATAAATGAAATCCCACTATGGGTGGCATTTGGCAACATTAAAAGTAATGCCCCTAAAAATATGATGGACAAAAAACTTAAAATAAAAAGTTGTGCAGGATTTAAGATCGCCCGTTTAAAATTTAACCTCAGTTCGGCAAATTCGCGAATAAAGGTTAAGATAATGGCAAATTTTATCCAAAGGTCATTGTAAAAAATGGAAGTGTTTTTATTAGTGCCTACTTCTAAAAAATGAATAAGTATGACCGCCAACGTAAAAACAACACTTACACTATCAAAAATCAGGACTTTGCGTTTATTCTTATATTGGTTTTTATCCTCTAAAAACCTTACAAAGGTCGAAACGATACCAACGACCAATACTACAAAATAAAACTCATTGAGTATGGTTTGGGAATCTTCAGTTTGGGCAAATCCAAAGTCTGCCAAAAAAACCAAAATACCCAAAAAACTAATTAAGAACGCAGTAGTATATAATAGTTTGAAATTAAGTACCTTCACTTTAATGGTTTAAATGCACAATGCATTGTAAATTAAATCCTGTTAAGCAGTTTTGTTTGAAATTCATTTGAGAGCCATATTACTGAATAAAATTCCACTTCAACAATTTAAACGCTCATAGTTTTAAATAGCTGTTTTTTTCAATATGAAAAATATCAAACTTTATTCCATTGATAATGAACCTCCCATTACTAAAAAAACAAGCAAATATACTACAATTAAATGTTTATATTAAAGTTTGCATTTGAATATAATTAGACCTTCAAATTATCTAAAACTAGTGTATTATCATATATTTGCCAAAAAAATAATGTCCTTAAAAGTAACGCCATATAAAGATAGTGATTTAAACAAAAAGGAACAGGTCACTAAAATGTTTGACACCATTTCTAAAGAATACGATGGGTTGAATCGTGTCATTTCTTTTGGAATTGATGTAAAATGGCGCAAAAAAGTGGTTGCCATTGTTGGTGAAACCCATCCAGAAACTATTTTGGATATTGCCACGGGAACAGGCGACCTTGCCATTAATTTGGTGAAAACAAAGGCCAAAAAAATTATTGGTCTGGATATTAGTGAAGGCATGTTGGAGGTTGGCCGAAATAAAATTGCCAATAAAAATTTGGATCATACCATTACAATGGTGGTTGGTGATTCTGAAGATTTAAACTTTGAAGACAATACATTTGATGCCATTACCGTGGCTTTTGGTGTCAGGAATTTTGAAAATCTTGAAAAGGGGCTTTCAGAAATTTTAAGGGTGTTAAAGCCCAATGGTATCTTTGTGATTTTGGAAACCTCTGTGCCAGTTAAAACACCATTCAAGCAAGGTTACAAACTATATACTAAATATGTTTTACCCATAATTGGCAGAATGTTTTCAAGAGATAAATCGGCGTATTCCTATCTAAGTGAATCGGCTTCGGTTTTTCCTCATGGTGAGGCACTGAACAATATTTTACGTAAAATTGGGTTTATAAATGTCAATAACAAGCCCCAAACCTTTGGTGTGGCCTCAATTTATACAGCATCTAAACAGTAATATGAAGAACATACTTCTCATTCTTTCCATACTTTTATTAAGCCAGAATGTTTCTGCGCAGCTTTTTTCAAAGGAGAAAATCAAAAACAACGAAAACTTTGACAAAGACCGTCTGTCTTGGGGATTTTATCTTGGATTGAACGCCTATGATTATCAATTCACTTATGAACAGGACCTCGAGGATATTTTGGTTGAACAAACAACGGGTTTTAATGTAGGGCTCATTTCAAATTTAAGGATCAATGATTATTTTGATTTACGGTTTGAGCCAGGTCTGTATATCACTCAACGGAACCTAATGTACGATCCCAGTTATTTTGATGGCATGTCCTATAGTGATGCTGATTTGATAAGGGACGTGAAATCTACCTATGTGCATTTTCCGTTGCTTCTTAAAATTTCAACCAAGCGTATCAATAATTTCAAGCCCTTTATAGTTGGCGGAATTTCAACAGCCATAAACTTATCCAGTAACCAGGAAAACCCTGACGATAACAGTGTTGGCGAATTTAGGACCAAAAAAAGCGTCGCCTTTTATGAGTTGGGCTTTGGAATCGATTTTTATCTGTATTGGTTTAAATTTTCACCTTCCATTCGTGGTGTCTTTGCCCTAAACGATGAAATTATTAGGGACAACGACCCCAATAGTCCTTGGACAAGTAACGTCAATACCATGAAAACCAGAGGCGTGTTCATCAACTTTACGTTTCAGTAGAACGACGTTTAAACTCACTCAACAAAATTGCCGTAGCCGTGGCAACATTTAAACTTTCGGTCTCTTGTAAATTTCCAAAACGGGGGATTGTAATTTTTTGGTCCATTAATTTCTCTATTGCCGATGAAATGCCATTGGCTTCGTTTCCCAAAACAATTATGCCTTTTTTTGGCAAAGATTCTTGATATGCATTTTTACCGTTCATAAACGCACCAAATTTTTGAATTTTTGACTGTTTTAAAAAAGGCTTCAAATCCAAATAATTGACATTGACCCGTGTTAGCGACCCCATTGTAGCTTGCACCACCTTGGTATTATAACAATCTACTGTAGAAAGACTACAGACCAAATCACGAACCCCAAACCAATCGCACAACCTGATAATCGTGCCCAAATTACCAGGGTCTCTTATATCATCAAGGGCAACAATTAACCTGGATTCGTCAACAGGTTTAGGTTCAGGAATTTTAAAAAGTGCCAATGCGGTATTGGGCGTTTTAAGTGTACTGATTTTTTTGATATCTAGTTCAGAAATCAAGGTACTTTCACAATTAAAAATAGCTTCAGTTGTAAAGAGTTGATGTAATTTAAAATCTGAATTCAAAAATTCATGAATGCCCTTAACACCTTCAACCTTAAAAAGCTTATGTTGGTTTCTAAATTTTTTTTGATTTAAGCTTGAAATTAATTTTATTTGGCTCTTTGTTAACATCAAAATGTATTTACTTTTGTTACGTTGTAAGGACATTGCAAAGTAATACTTTTTCGGACTAATTTTTGTTATGCAGTTACCGTTTTAAAACTGTAAATTTGAATTGGTTTCAGCACTAATTGGTTTTTGATTGAAAAATAAACTCATTTCCATATCATTACTATTAATCATTATAGGATTATTCTCGTCCTGCAATGTTATTAAACGAGTGGAAAAGGACCAATACCTGCTCACTCAAAATACCGTGTTGGTCAATGGGAAAAACACAAGAACCGAAACCGTTGACAACTTAATTTATCAAAAACCCAATAGCAAACTTCCTTTAATTGGCATGCCCTTAAGGGTGCATATCCATAATTTGGCGAGACCAGATATCGACTCCATTTTAAATGCAAAAATATATGACAATCCCAGAAAATTGGCTTGGAAAACACAACTGTTATCCAAAAAGCAGTTGGAAAAAGATATTGAAACCAGGAAAAATTTTAATAGCTGGTTAAAAAAAACCGGCGAACCACCCGTTATTGTGGATGAGAAAAAAACCGAAAAAAGCACAACCCAATTAAAGAAATATTTTTTCAGCAAAGGGTGGTTTGATGTGGAAGCATCCTACGACATCTTAAGAAATGAGAACCAAAGGGCTTCAATTACGTATGATGTCAATACAGGAAAACCTTATATATTGGACTCCATAAAAACAAAAATCGCATCGCCTGTTATTGATTCCATTTATGGGAAACGCCTTAAAACAGCCTCTTTAATTAAGTCTGGAGAACAGTATGACGAGGTTAATTTCAACAACGAAAGAGAGCGATTGACCAATGCATTGAGAAATTCGGGGTTATATCATTTTGGGCAAGATTATATCTCATTTGAAATTGATACCATTGGGGCTCTTAAAAAAGTAAATACCGAACTTATTATTAAAAATAGAGCGATTAGAGTTCAAGATTCCACATATAGGTTCCCATTTAAAATATACAAAATAAAAGAGGTCAATATTTTTACAGATCACACTTATGAGAACCAAAACCTGCCTTTGCCGGCCTCTCAGGAATACAACAACTTCAATTTGTACAGTTATGATAAATTAAGATACAGACCAAGGGCAATTACCGATGCTGTATTTATTACCAAAGGCGATGTTTTTAGGGATATTGACAGAACTCGAACTTATCGGTACTTAAGTGAATTGCAAGCCTTTAAATATCCAACCATCGATTATGTGCCCAATGAAACTGACACCACATTGACCGCCAATATCTATTTATCTCCAAAAAAGAAGTATGAACTGGGATTTTCGTTTGACGTGTCCCAAAGCAACATCCAAACCGTTGGATTGTCATTCAGTTCTGGCTTATTGATCAGAAATATATTTCGGGGTGCCGAAACGCTCGAAGTCTCTGCCTTGGGTTCCATTGGGGCTTCAAAAGACGCTTCAAACTCAAAAGATCAATTTTTTGACATCAATGAAGTTGGTGCCAATGTGAAATTGACCATTCCAAGATTCTTTTTCCCTTTCAAAACCGATAAAATTATCCCTAAATATATGTCTCCAACCACACGATTAAATTTAGGGGCAACGGGACAAAGGAATATTGGACTGGATAAACAAACGTTGACCGGATTGATCAATTATAGATGGAGGCCTTCCAATAAGGTGACCAATGATACCGATTTATTTAATGTACAGTTTGTGAAAAACCTTAATATCTCCAATTATTTTAACGTCTATCAAAATTCTTTTAACCGATTGGAAAACATAGCACTCAACTCGTACAACACGCCACCTGAATATATTGTAACCGATAGCCAAGGCAATCCTACGCTGGACATTACCAAATCGGATGCGTTTCTGGATCTTGTAACCAATGATACAGGTTTTGCCAATTCAAATCCGGACGACTATCAAACGGTAAGCAACATTAAGCAACGAAAACAAAGACTCACTGAAGACAACTTGATTTTCGCATCTAATTTTAGCTATGTAAAAAATAAAAAGGACAATCTTTTTGACACTGATTTTTCAATCCTGAGGGCAAAAATTGAACTGGCAGGGAATTTATTGTCCAATCTGTCAAAAGTTCTAAATCTGGAAAAAAATCCAGAGGGCAAGTACGAAGTTTTTGGTGTCCCATTTTCCCAATATGTAAAAACCGAATTGGATTACATTAAGCATTGGGATTTTGGGAAAGGTGATATTTTGGCAATTCGTTGTTATTTTGGCATTGCAATTCCATACGGCAATGCTGAAAGTGTTCCGTTTTCAAAGAGTTTCTTTGCAGGTGGCCCAAACGACAACAGGGCTTGGGCAGCATACAATTTGGGGCCTGGAAGCGTGCAGTCTTCAAGCGAATTTAATGAAGCCAATTTAAAAATAGCTGCAAGTATAGAACAACGCTTTAATATTCTTGGCCGATTTAACGGTGCTGTTTTTGTGGATGCTGGTAATATCTGGAATGTTTTGGACAATGTGGATGACGAAAAGGCAACATTCAATAACTTTAGTTCATTAAAAGACATTGCAATAGGTTCTGGGTTTGGGTTACGTTACGATTTTAGTTTTTTTGTGTTAAGATTGGATATTGGCTTTAAAACCTATGACCCTTCTTACGGGATTGGCAACCGTTGGTTCAACGATTACAACTTTGGAAAAGCCGTTTATAACATCGGAATCAACTATCCATTTTAAGAATAAAAACTATAGTTTTAGCTATAACGATTTCGTGATTTTTTTGGCTATAGTTAAGTGAAAATCCTGTTTACTTGTTTAAAAATGATTACTTTTGAACACGCAATTTCAAAACTAAAAATCATACAAAATGAGCCATAATATCAAACCAGGAGTCGCCACAGGAAAAGAAGTACAAGACATTTTTAAACTTGCAAAGCAAAAAGGTTTTGCATTGCCCGCTGTAAATGTTACTGGGTCCAACACTATTAACAGTGTTTTGGAGACTGCTGCCAGTTTAAATGCACCGGTAATTATACAATTTTCTAACGGTGGCGGTCAATTCAATGCTGGAAAAGGATTAAGCAATGAAAACCAAAAAGCGGCCATTGCCGGTTCTATAGCGGGCGCGAAACATGTTCATTTATTGGCGGAAGCTTATGGTGTTCCGGTGATTTTACATACCGATCATTGTGCCAAAAAATTATTGCCTTGGATTGACGGCCTTTTGGATGCCAGTGAAGCCCATTTTAAACAAACCGGAAAACCACTTTACAGTTCCCACATGATCGATTTAAGTGAAGAGCCTATTGAAGAAAACATGGAAATCTGCAAGAAGTATCTAGCCCGTATGAGCAAAATGGGAATGACCCTGGAAATTGAATTAGGGATTACAGGAGGAGAAGAAGACGGGGTTGATAATAGCGATGTTGACGATTCAAAATTATATACCCAACCCGAAGAAGTTGCCTATGCTTACGAAGAATTGAGCAAAATAAGTGACCAATTTACGATTGCTGCGGCTTTTGGAAATGTCCATGGGGTTTACAAACCGGGCAATGTGAAATTAACACCAAAAATCCTAAAAAATTCACAAGATTACATTTCGAAAAAATACAATGTAGGTCATAACCATATCGATTTTGTATTTCATGGTGGATCAGGTTCAACCGTTGAAGAGATAAGGGAAGCTATTGGTTATGGGGTTGTTAAAATGAATATCGATACCGATATGCAGTATGCCTTTATGAGCGGTGTTCGTGATTATATGAGCGAAAAAGCAGAATACCTAACATCTCAAATCGGCAATCCTGAAGGACCGGATGCGCCCAATAAAAAATACTATGACCCAAGAGTTTGGTTGCGTAAAGGAGAAGAGACTTTTGTGGCAAGATTAAAAAAAGCATTTGAAGACCTTAATAATGTAAATACTTTATAACTTTGTATTCTAACTAACTACTAATTAAAATTACTTTTAATGTCTTGGTTTAAAAGAAAAACAAAGGGTATTACAACCACAACCGAGGAGAAAAAGGACACACCCAAAGGGCTGTGGTACAAGTCTCCCACAGGTAAAATTATCGATACAGATGAACTGGAAAGGAACTATTATGTCAGTCCTGAAGACGGTTATCATGTACGAATTGGCAGTAAGGAATATTTTGAAATTCTCTTTGACGGCAATAAATTTAAGGAACTTGATGCAAAGTTGGAATCAAAAGATCCATTAAAATTTGAGGACACCAAAAAATATCCCGATCGTTTAAAAGCTGCACAGGAAAAAACAAAACTTAAAGATGCCGTGAGATGCGCTGTGGGAAAATCCAAAGGAAAGGATTTGGTAATTGCCTGTATGGATTTTAGTTTTATTGGAGGATCAATGGGCAGTGTGGTTGGCGAAAAAATTGCAAGGGCAGCAGATTATTCCTTAAAAAACAATATACCATTCGTAATTATATCGAAATCTGGAGGGGCCCGAATGATGGAAGCAGCCTTATCCTTGATGCAGCTTGCCAAGACATCGGTGAAATTGGCCCAACTTTCTGAAGCCAAAATCCCTTACATTTCGTTGTGTACAGATCCAACTACCGGAGGCACGACCGCTTCGTTTGCCATGTTGGGAGATATCAACATCAGTGAACCCGGAGCATTGATTGGGTTTGCCGGTCCAAGAGTGGTAAGGGACACCACAGGGCAGGAACTTCCCGAAGGTTTCCAAACCGCTGAATTTTTATTGGAACATGGCTTTTTGGATTTTATCTCGCATCGAAAAGATTTAAAGAACAAAATCAATCAGTATATCGATTTGATTACCAATCAACCTTTAAGAGTATAAAAAAAAAGCGACCTTGTTGGTCGCTTTTCCTTTTTCAATAAAATAAGTTGTAAGTCATATAAAATTACTATATTTGCCGCCTGAAAGAAAATCTTTCAACGTACATAAAAATCATTTAAATAATATTGGAATGTATTTAACAAAAGAAGTTAAAGAGGACCTCTTTAAAAAACACGGTAACGATGTAAAGAACACAGGTTCGGCCGAAGGTCAAATTGCATTGTTTACACTCAGAATCAATCACTTGACAGAACACTTAAAACGCAATCGTAAAGATTATAACACCGAGCGTTCATTGGTAAAATTAGTTGGTAAACGCAGATCATTGCTTGATTACCTAACGAAAAAGGATGTTTTAAGATATCGCGCCATAGTTAAAGAATTAGGTTTAAGAAAATAATCAGGAAAAGACCACGCCTTATAGCGTGGTTTTTTGTTTAAAAAATAATTTACATGTCATTACGAGGAGTGTAACGACGTGGTAATCTCTTTTAAGACAAAGATTGCCACTCCCAACGAAATGTTGGGATCGCAATGACAAAATCAGAAGAAGCTTATTATAGTTTTTCATTGGTCCCATACAACAACTACAACAACACAACGACCATTGTTTAACATTGTTCCGGCACTAAGGCGCCGGAATTTAGAATTTAAAATTTATGATTCCAAAAACTTTTAGGGAGGTCATTACTCTCAATGATGGAAGGGAAATCTCCATCGAAACCGGAAAATTGGCCAAACAAGCCCATGGTTCCGTTGTAGTACAATCCGGAAAATGTATGTTGTTATGTACCGTTGTTTCCAATTACGAACAAAGTGATGTGGACTTTTTGCCATTAACGGTTGACTATCGTGAAAAATTTGCGGCTTCCGGTCGTTATCCAGGTGGTTTTTTTAAAAGAGAAGCCAGACCAAGTGATGGCGAAGTATTGACCATGCGTTTGGTGGACCGTGTTTTACGTCCATTATTTCCAAAAGATTATCACGCCGAAACACAATTAATGATTCAATTGATGTCTCATGATGATGATGTTATGCCAGAAGCTATGGCTGGATTGGCAGCTTCGACAGCCATTCAATTAAGTGATATTCCTTTTGAAACCCCAATTTCTGAAGTACGGGTGGGTCGTGTTGATGGTCAGTTCATCATCAACCCAACTAGAGCTCAATTAGAAGTTTCCGATATCGATATGGTCATTGGAGCATCTGCTGATTCTGTCATGATGGTTGAAGGTGAGATGAAAGAAATTTCAGAAGAGGAAATGGTGGAAGCCATTAAATTTGCACACGATGCCATTAAGGTACAATGTGCAGCTCAGATAAAATTGGCTGAAGCCGTTGGCAAAAAAATGACCCGAGAATACGAGATCGAACTCGAAAATGAAGATTTGGCCAAGAAAATACACGAAATGACCTATGACAAAGTGTATGCCGTAGCAAAATCTGCTTCTGCAAAACATGAGCGTAGTGCTGCATTTGATGCCATTAAAGAAGAAGTAAAAGCATCTTTTACTGAAGAAGAAATCACTGAATTTGGTGGATTGGTCTCAAAATATTATTACAAAGCTGAAAAAGCAGCCGTTAGGGATTTGACCCTAAATGAAGGCCTACGTTTGGACGGACGAAAAACTACAGATATCAGACCCATCTGGTGTGAAGTGGATTACTTGCCGTCAACCCATGGCTCTTCTATCTTTACACGTGGGGAAACGCAAGCCTTGGCAACCGTAACTTTAGGAACTTCCAGAGAAGCCAACCAAATTGATATGCCATCATTTGAAGGTGAAGAGCGTTTCTATTTGCATTACAACTTTCCTCCTTTTTCAACAGGTGAAGCGCGCCCTTTAAGAGGCACATCGCGTCGTGAAGTAGGACATGGAAACTTGGCACAACGTGCTTTAAAAGGTATGGTTCCTGCCGATTGTCCTTATACAGTAAGAGTAGTATCTGAAGTATTGGAAAGTAATGGTTCTTCATCCATGGCAACCGTTTGTGCCGGAACCATGGCATTGATGGATGCTGGAATTCAAATGAAAAAACCGGTTTCGGGTATCGCAATGGGATTGATTTCTGATGCTGAAACCGGAAAATATGCCGTGTTATCCGATATTCTTGGTGATGAAGATCATTTAGGAGATATGGATTTTAAAGTCACTGGAACGGCCGATGGTATTACCGCTTGTCAAATGGACATTAAAGTAAAAGGATTGTCCTATGAAATTTTGGTAAAAGCACTGAAACAAGCTCGTGAAGGACGTTTACATATTTTAAAGATATTAGTTGACGCCATTGCACAACCAAATGCAGATGTAAAACCACATGCTCCAAAAATGATCACACGTGTTATTCCCAATGAATTTATTGGTGCTCTAATTGGACCAGGTGGAAAAGTGATCCAAGAATTACAAAAAGCAACCAAAACAACAATTGTAATCAATGAAGATCCAATTACCGAAGAAGGTATCGTTGAAATTTTGGGAACAAACCAAGAAGGCATTGATGCCGTATTGGCAAAAATAGATTCATTGATGTTCAAACCTGAAGTCGGTGGCGTTTATGAAGTGAAGGTCATTAAAATGCTCGATTTTGGCGCAGTTGTAGAATATATAGAAGCTCCCGGCAACGAAGTATTGTTGCATGTAAGCGAATTGGCTTGGGAACGTACCGAGAATGTGAGTGATGTGGTGAACATGGGCGATGTTTTTGAGGTGAAATATTTTGGAGTGGATCCTAAGACACGTAAAGAAAAAGTATCCAGAAAAGCTATTTTACCAAAACCTGAAGGCTATGTGGCAAGACCACCAAGAGATAATAATGACCGTGGTGGACGTGATAACCGAGGTAGAGACAGTAGGGGTCGTGACAATCGCGGACGTGATAACCGTCGTGATGAGAGAAGGCCAAGAGAAGATAAAAGAGATTAGTTTTTTATAATCTAAAATTCAAACCTGACAGGTTTTAAAACCTGTCAGGTTTATTTTTACCTTTATTTTTTTAAATATGTACCCATTAACCTATCCCAAATAGTGAAGTACAATCCAAAATTATATTTAGAATTTTGATGATGAACATCATGATCTACAGGTGTATTTTGCCATTTGAATATTTTTAAAAATTTTATATTATACCCTAAATGAACAAAGGTGTCGTAGAAAATCATCCAGGTTATAAAAATAACTAACGTCAAATTATGCCACGGTATAACGAAAATAATTATAGGTATAATCCCCATGGTTAAGATTGATTCAAATGGATGAAAAGCAAAGGCACTCCAAGGTGAGGGGTTTTTAAATTTATGGTGCAATAAGTGAGTGTATTTAAATAAAACTTTATGATGCATCAATCTATGTATCCAATATGAATAAGCATCGTGCACCATGATCATCAATAACACACTTATAATAAAATATGGAATTCCGTATTCATCAATCTTCGTATAATTTTGTGTATATCCATTTTGCAACCAATAAAGAAACAACCAAATACCTGAACTATATACGCAAAAAGTAATTAGTGAGTACTTTATTTCCAAAAATATTTGCTTTTTATCAGGATGGCTCTTTTGAATTTTTAAGGCCCTAAATTTGTCCTTACCAATTACATAAAGCCATAAATATGGTATACCAGCCACAACAACATAGCGAGTTGTCAATAGTAGCATTAATAACAACCACAATTTAAAAGTCGACAATTCCAATAACTTTTCCATAATTGTTTTAATATGAAGGGCAGCCCTTTTTGGACATTTCTTTTAATTGAATATCAAAACCATTGCTTAAAATATTTCCTGAATTTGAATGACAGAAAGTACAGGCATTAATATTTCCTTCAGTATCCACATACATACTTCTATTGCCGCCTGCAAAGCACCCTTGCCTTCTTTGGTAATAACCATGGTAATTTATAATTGGGAAGTCCAGAAAATCATTTGAAAAATTCATCTTGATATAAAATGATTCGAGAATCTCCATTTTTTCTTCAGAAAGAGCAACATCCTTTCCTTTATAGTGTCCTACTTCCTTTGGTTCCAAGAACTGTACAAAATGGACACCCGTTTCTTTGGCAAGTTGCATGTATTTAAGAAGATTTTCTTCACTAACGAAATCTTTGGTGACACATATAGAAAGCGCAACAACCAATTGGTTTGCAATGGCATTTTTAGCACCATTGATTGCCCAATAATAAGCATCTTTATATTTTCTGAAATTGTTATGAGCGTCTTCGTCAAAATGATCTAAACTTATGAATACACCTGTCAATCCAGAATCCTTTAACCGTTTAGCGTTTTGATTGGTTAATTTAAATCCTGAAGTATTCATCCAGAAATTGGAAGTCTTCTTGGAATGCTCTAAGAGTTTGGTTAAAACATCTATCTTAAGCATGGGCTCACCTCCTGTTAAATGAATTTGACCAGTTCCCATTTTCTGTAATTTATTAATGATTTCAGAAAGATCGTTTTCATTGAGAGTTTCCTTTTGATTTAGAACATCCCAAGCATAACAATGATCACATTGAAGTGCACATTTTTTTGTTATTGCCAAATGAACGTGGTTAAACCTGAGTATATCCTGTTTAACTGGTTTAAAATAATTTAATTCAGAAATAATAAAATGTTTATAATTCCAATCGTTCCATCCGGGTGTATACAAACCCATGTAATATTTCTTATCGACCATAACCATTTTTTTAAGTTTAAAATCTCCTAAAAATCTTTTTCTCAATTGGATAAGATAATTGAATGCTGCAAACCAGTCCAAAGGATATGGATAGGTCTTGATAATGATACCCAACAAAGATAATCGTAGCCGAAAATGCCACCAGTTTTTTTTCAGTCCACTAACTATTCCTGTAGCCGTTTCTTGTGAACTTTCCTTTTTTAGCACAACAGGCACGTCTGAAGAATTGGACTTAATATTTAGTTGTATAGATCTATGATTATTCATGATAGCTCAATGTATTTAAGTCAAAATTCACAAAGTCAAAATAGGCCTTTTCTGAAAATTTCGTGAATTTATTATCTTCCCTAAAAGATTTTAGATTTTCGATATCTGGTATTCCTTTATAATCTCTTATATAATTATAATAGCCCCTATTTTTAAGGAAATAAGACTGGCTTAAATCACCTTTAGGTTCTTTAACTGGAAAATGGACCACAACCTCATCTCCTATTTCTGGCTGCGCAAAATACTTCTGGTCTGCTTCTGTCAAAAGTTTGGTAACATTATTTCCATATTGATCAATAGCCTCTGATGGATTAATATATTCTGTTTGTAATTCCACATTCTCAGTAAAATCTACCCCTACATAATCTACCTCCCAAAACATGAAACCTGTTTCAAGTTTGACCTGAAGTTTATTTCCTACAACCTTATCCAATTCTATTGGCACCACAATATCTCTCATTGCCATAGGCCCAACAGCATTTATGTGCTCCACCAATAACCAATCTTTATTGGTTTTAACATATACCGATAATGGAATATTTTGACCATTTGACCATCTTATTATGCTATCGGCCTGAATTTTCTGTTGGTTTTTTTGAAAGGTATTATAGTAAGATCCAAACTGTTCATTAAATTTTCCGAAAACATAATCCAACCAAACTGAGTTTTTGGCAGTTATATATAGTTTGGCTTTTTCATCACTTTTTGACATATCAAACTCAAATACAACATTTCTTGTGCTGTTTCTTGTTATTTTTGAACTGTTAAAAGCATAAAATTCGTTATCTTTCTTTAAGGCCGGTGTTACCTCGCCAACTTCACCATCAAGAAGCACTAACGTTGGTATTTCAATCTTTTGGAAAGTTTGGATTTGCCCTTTACTATCCAATAATACCTCAATATCTTTGCTGTGATTTACCAATAGAAGTTGTAATTGATCAGTAAATTGGATTTCTTTTAACTGATTGGATACTTTTAAAATATAGTCATTATTTAAATTTGAAATATTTGGCAAAGGCAAGTAATTATCTTGTTGCATGTTAGCGGTAATGATACCTGGATATAACTCACCTATAAAGTCATATTTTTCACCATTTTTAACATATACAAATGGGCATGAGCTTTTGGTTGCCACTGCAATTAATAAAGCTACAAAAACAACACTTACCGTTGTCAGAGCAATATTTGCAATCGCTCGACCGGTATTTTTATCGTTAACGGAGATCCTCGCAATATCAGACAAAGGAATATTTACATTATTACCCTGAAAACTCGCTGGGGATTTTAAATAAAAATGAACTTCATTTAGAGGACTCGTTTTTACTCTATTATATTGATGCACCCTTTTGGTTTCTCTGGGCTTGTTATAAGTGTGCTGTGAACCGATGGGCAGAATTGTTCCGGAAATCGTTTGCTCATCCTCATTGATGATCATATTCTCTATATGCCAGGACACTTCATTAGAATGTAAAATAACATATTTCTCATTTGTGTTGAATGCTTTAATCTGTTCTGAAATATTCTCTTTTATGGGAACATTTCTAACATTATAGTATGAACAAGAGATGGAGAAATTTAAAATTGCAACAGATAGAAAAATTGCAATAATTTGTAACGTTCTTTTTCCAAAATGTAAGGAAAAATAGTCTCGGTTTTTTGGGTGATTAATAGTTTTCATGATTTAAGTTATTTAGTTTTAAAAATTAATGTCATTCGTCTTCAAAAAGGAATCCCAAACCCAGCCTATCAATCCCCCAAATAATTCCTCCCAAAAAAACTGTTCCTAAAATAATTTGAAATACAGTTGGGTTTTTATAAATGTTTTCAGTATTTTCTAGTTGAATTGGCATTTTTACCATCTCTCCATGATACTTTTTTATACCGTAGTAAACAGTATCCATCTTTACAATTTTATCAAACTCCAAAGGATTTATACTATCGTTACTATAAATAATGCTTGCCGATTTGCCATCCTTAACCGCTTTTTCCAAAGAAACTGTATTTGCATAATAGGACTTACAACTTTGTAACACTACTAAAAAGGCGAGTAATAAGGCTGTTACTCTTAATCTCAATGATGTGATTTTCATACCTAGTGTTGTGTTAATCTAAAATTGACGGATAAAGTCTTTTGAGTTTTATCCTTGCCTGATCGTTAGTAAACTGCCAGTTGATTTTTGCAGTTTTGTTGTTCCTATGATTTTCCCATGCTTTTACTTCCGATGTTATTTCTTCCA
>DASWKU010000400.1:0-6488 GCA_036396455.1 Flavobacteriaceae bacterium | reverse complement strand
ACTAAATCAATGTGGATGTTTTTTGAAATGGCAATGAGCCAAGTCTTGAATTCATAATCTGGATTATAGGTGTGAATTTTGTCAAAAGCTTTTGAAAACGTTTGAATGGTAATGTCTTCGGCATCATTTTCATTTTCTGTTCGCTTTAACTGAAATCCGTATACATCATTCCAGAAGGTATCCAATAAAAAATTGAACGCTACTTGTTCGTTTTTTTTAGCTTTTTCAATAGCTTCAATTATTTCCAATGATTTGGTTTTGAAATTAGATTTTTTATAAAGATAAAGAATTGCATGCTAATTAAAAACACCTCCAAAATAGGTAAAAAAGGCATCAAATCCGTTTCATTTAATTTTTTTGAAGCAAATCCCAAGCTTAAAAATTGAACCAAAAATCGGATGAAAACCAAGCCTAAAACAATTTTCCAATAAGTTAAGGTGCTTATTAAAATAGCGGCCAAAACCCAAAACAATATCTGGGACATATAAAAAAGAGTGAGCAAGACTTTATGCTTGAATTTATAATAGCTTGCCGTACTAATGTGCCTCCGCTTTTGACTTATCCATTTTCTGATTTTTTTTTCAGGAATGGACTCTGTAAAACTTTCCTTTGAAAAACAAATTGCCGTGTTTTTTGCGTTTGCAATTTGATTGATAAATAAATCGTCATCACCAGATTTAATATTCATATGGTTCATAAAACCACTGGCTTCAAAAAAAAGTTCCTTTCTATAGGCCAAATTTCTACCTACAGCCATATAGGGTTGTCCCATTTTTGCGTAAGAAAAATATTGTGTGGCCGTCATTAAAGTTTCAAAACGAATGAGCTTGTTCAACAATGAGCCTTTAATTTTTTGATAGGCTCCATAGCCCAACACAATGGATTTTGAATTGCTAAAATGACTGCTCATTTCCTTTATCCATTGATTGGAAACAGGTCGGCAATCGGCGTCAGTAAACAATAAAAAATTATGTGTAGCGGCTTTTATGCCCAGTGTTAAAGCAAATTTTTTATTGCCCCAAAATGCCTCAATATTTTTTACGTTGACTATTTTAATGTTGTCATGACCACTTTTAAAAGCTTCCATGACTTTAAGTGTTTTATCGGTTGATCGGTCATTTATTAAGACAACCTCAAAATTTGGATAATCTTGTTGCAGTATTGACGGTAAGAACTTTTTTAAATTTTTGGCCTCGTTTTTGGCACAAACAATAACCGAAACGGCAATGTTTTTAGGTGTTTGATCTTGCTTCTTGGAAAATGAAAATTTTCCGAAAATAAATAAATAATATACAATTTGAATGATTACTACAACAATTAATGTGCAGAACAGTACATCAAAAATAGGCATTGATGGTTAAGAATGTTGAGGTTCGTTACAGTTTTCAAATTGGTCGGGAGTTCTTCCACAAAAACCGCAAGCTTCTCCATTTTTATTTAACATAGGATTTTGACTTGCACAGGTTCCTGCGAATTTACCGTCTTTTTTAGCCCAAAGCTTTATGGCTATGCCAGCAATTCCCAAACCCAAAAGAATAAAAGTGATCAATATGAGTTTCATCAAAAAATAAGTTTATACAAAGATACATTTTTTACATAACTTAATACATTTCTGCCTATATTTTAAACTAAAAGGCCACTTACAATGTAAGTGGCCTTTAAAAATTTATGGTATATAAATTAATTGTTTTTTAAAGAAATTTCTGCAACCTCATTTTCGGCAGTAGCCATATTGGCCAATTCACCTTTTTTCTCTATGGTAATGCTCAAGCCAAGGGCGTTTTCCATATAAGGAATGGACTGCAATTTTTTGTTTGAAGGGTCCAAAATACCCAGATTGACCATACGATCCTGTAATTCGGCCCAAATTTGATAGTTTTGGTTCTCAGGAAGTTGAGGCAGTTCAACAATATCAATCATGGAGGTTTTATCAACAGAATTTATGTAGGCCACAGTTTTCAAATCTTTTGCTCGTTCGTTACCACGCAGCACATATTTTTCTGTTTCCGGATTATTGAGTTTCATAAACTGTCTCATGACTTCGTCAAGCTTATCGTTGTTTTTTTGAATATCATTTCTCAAATCAAATATTTCATCAACCACAGCTTGATTTTCCCTTACCAAAGCTTTGTTGTGAAGAAACAACAAAAGTGCGCTTCCAGCAAAAATAAGGGTCGCAATACTTGCCGCAATACTGTACCAAGGGGTTTTATGCTTTGGAGTTGATAAAGCAATCACAGGTTTATCTTTAATGTCTTTCAAAACAGCATCCAAAATGAACTTTGGGGCTTCTACTGCATTGGCTTTGGCCATAATTTCCAAATTGTCTTGCTGCTTAACGTATTCTGCTTCAACTTCAGGATAATTGGAAATATAATGTTCAACCTCTAAATTTTCTTTAGCAGTTGTTGAGCCCAAAACATATTTCTCTATGAGGCCCGATCGTAAAAAGTTATGTAGTTTTTTTTCCATTGTCGTCATTTTTAAAGATTATAAACTTTTTTGAGTTCTCGCAACCCAATTTTTAATCTGGACTTTATAGTACCCAACGGAATATCCAATTCTTCGCTTGCTTCTTGTTGTGTCATGCCTTCAAAAAATAAGGCCCTTAACACAATTTGATACTTATCATCCAGTCTCGCAACATGTTCCCTTAAATCTAAAACATCCTGATTCAAGTTTGATGTTGGTAAGATATATACGTTGTATTTATCAATTTGGACTTCTTTTTCAAATCGGTTATTAAAGCTCCTTAATTTATCTATAGCTGTATTTTTAGCAATTCTATACAGCCAAGTAAATAGTTTTGCCTTTTTTGAATCGTATTTTTTGGCGTTTTTCCAAACTTTCACAAAAGTTTCCTGAAGTGCGTCTTGGGCCAACTCTTCATTGTTGGTGACTTTTAAAATGACACCATAAAGTGAATCTGCATAATTTGCGTAAAGTAAATTAAGGGCGGTTTTATCTCCTTTCTCAAGAAGTCGGACGATATTTTGTTCTAATGGAATGCTCAAAAGTATTTAAGTTTAGTCATTTAAATTTAATAAAAATCTCTTTAGAATTAACTAAAAGCACTTTAAAAAGTTAAATTATCAGGGAGGTAAAATTAGCAATATTTTGATAATATAAAATTTGTATAACATTAATTTATAATCTATTGTGCCAATTTTTATAAAAAAGTAATGGAATGTTTCATTTTAAACAATATTCACCTCGGTTTCAATTTCAATATTAAAAATTCGGTTTACGGTTTTCTGAATCAGTCTTGCCAATTTTAAGATATCCATCCCTTTGGCACCCCCATAGTTTACCAAAACAAGGGCCTGTTTTTTATGAACCCCATAATTGCCAAAAGTTTTTCCTTTAAAGCCAGCTTTTTCTATTAACCAACCCGCTGGAACTTTGATTTCTTTTTCAGAAACACTATAACTTGGAATATCTGGAAATATTGCTTTTAAAACTTTGAAATGGTGAACAGAAATAATGGGATTTTTAAAAAAACTGCCACTGTTGCCTATTTCTTTTGGATCAGGAAGTTTACTTTGCCTGATTGCGATAACCGCTTTGGAAACATCCTGAATGGTTGGGCTTTTTATGTTCATGTCTTGCAATTGGTCTGAAATTGCCCCATAGCCTATACTTAACTTATGCTCATTTGTGGTAAGCTGTAAAAGAACGCTTGTAATCACAAATTGCCCTCTAGAACCTTGTTTGAAAATAGATTCCCTATAATCAAATTTGCAATCGTTTTTGGTAAAGGTTTTTAATTTATGGGTCTTAACATCAATGGCTTCACAAGACACAAAAACATCTTTAAGTTCAACTCCATAAGCCCCAATGTTTTGAATAGGAGCACTACCAACATTTCCCGGAATAAGGGATAAGTTTTCAATGCCTCCGAAATCTTGTTCCAAACACCAAAGTACAAGCTCGTGCCAATTTTCTCCCGCATTGGCCTTAACATTGACAGTTCCTTTAGTTTCTGAAATTATCTCTATTCCTTTTATATTAACATGAATCACTAAGGCATCTATGTCTTTGGTCAATAGCATGTTGCTGCCACCACCAAGTATAAATTTATTAGGATGTTTTTTTAATTTCAAAACTTCTTGTAATTCACTAATCGAATTAACAGAGACAAAAAATTTTGCCTTGGCATCAATACCGAAAGTGTTGTAAGATTTTAATGATATGTTTTGTTGGATATGCACTAATCTTTATAGATTTTTAACGCTTCTTTTAAAATGGCAACAGCTTTCACCAAACTTTCTTTATTAAGTACATAAGCAATGCGTATTTGATTTAAGCCTACGCCAGGTGTGGAATAAAATCCTGCAGCAGGAGCAACCATGACAGTTTCACCATTGACATCAAATTTTTCGAGTAGCCATTGTGCAAAATCGTCAGCATTTTTAATGGGCAATTCAGCAATGCAGTAAAATGCACCACTAGGTTTTGCGACCTTTACGCCATCAATTTTTTTCAATTCTGTCATGAGCGTATTTCTTCTGTCAAGATATTCATCAATGACTTCATCAAAATAGCTTTGAGGCGTATCCAAAGCAGCTTCGCTTGCTATTTGGGCAAATGTTGGAGGGCTTAAACGTGCTTGGGCAAATTTCAAAGCTGTTTTAATGACGTCTTTATTTCTTGAAACCAAATATCCAATGCGCGCGCCACACATACTGTAGCGTTTTGATACCGAATCAATCATTATAGCGTGATCTTTAAGGTCTCCTTCCTGCATGATTGAGTAAAACTCTTTGTTATCGTATACAAACTCTCGGTAGACTTCGTCTGCAATTAAGAACAGGTCGTGTTTTTTTGCAATAGTTGCCAGCTTTTTTATTTCAGCTTTGGAATATAAATAGCCTGTAGGATTTCCGGGATTGCATATTAATATGGCCTTAGTTTTAGGGGTGATATGGTTTTCGAATTCTTCAATCGGAGGCAACGCAAAATTATTTTCAATTTTTGAAATTACAGGAACGATTTTTACTCCAGAAGCCGTTGAAAACCCATTGTAATTGGCATAAAAGGGTTCGGGGACAATGATCTCATCATCAGAGTCCATAATGCTGCCAAAGGCAAAAAGCAATGCCTCACTCCCCCCTGTGGTTACAATAATGTCTTCATGGGTTACATTGATGTTATTTTTATGGTAATAGGCAGCAATTTTCTTTCTGTAATCTTCAGAGCCTTCAGATCTTGAATATGCCAAAATATCCAATGCGTGAACTTTTACAGCGTCAAGAGCAATTTTTGGGGTTTTGATATCGGGTTGACCAATGTTCAAATGGTAAACGGTTTTACCTTGCTTATAGGCTTCTTCTGCAAAAGGAACTAACTTACGGATAGGGGATTCGGGCATTAATAGCCCTTTTTTAGAAATATTTGGCATCTTTTGGTATTTAGCAGGCAAAGTTCTGAAAATTATCTTAAAGTTTATTTAAAATACACACCTAAAAAATTAAGTTATTCTAAAGATTTGTAAATTGTTACTAGACTTATTTTTTATGTTAAAAAAGACTACTCTAACTGTATTGTTATTTATATGCAGTATCATCACTTTTGGACAAAGCAAATTTAATTTGCCGAGAACAAATAGCGATAAAATAAGATTTCAACTTATTGATAATTTAATTATCGTCCCAGTTGAGGTCAATGGAGTAACGCTATCCTTTCTATTGGATACCGGGGTTAGTAAGCCTATTTTATTTAATATTGCCAACATCGATACCTTGCAGGTCAATAATGTAGAAACCGTCTATTTAAGAGGGCTTGGTGGAGGTGAACCCGTCGAGGCACTTAAATCCCAAAACAATCTTTTTAAAATGGGGAATGCCATTAATATTGATCAGGATATTTATGTGGTTTTTGATAACTCCATAAATTTCACACCAAGATTGGGTATACCAGTTCACGGCATTATTGGATTTGATTTGTTTAGAGATTTTACAGTAGAAATAAATTATAGTTCAAAATATTTAAGGCTTAATAAACCAGAAACCTTTGTACACAGGAAATGTAGAAAGTGCGAACAATTTAACTTGTCATTTTATAATAACAAACCTTATATTAATGGTGCCGTTAAAATTGATGTTGAAAATTTGCCTGTAAAACTGCTTGTTGATACTGGAAGCAGTGATGCTTTGTGGTTGTTTGAGGAAGATTCATTGGGGATGAAGCCCCTAAACAATAAATATTTTGAAGATTTTTTGGGAAAAGGTTTAAGCGGAAGTGTTTATGGCAAACGAACAAAAGTAAAATCGTTTAACTTAAAAAGTTTTGTTTTAAAAAATGTCAATGTTGCTTTTCCAGATTCAATATCAATTAGTTACGCCAGAAAGCACGAAGAACGAAATGGGAGCATTTCTGGAGAATTGTTAAAAAGATTCAATATTATAATGGACTATAAAAATGCCAAAGTCACTTTAAAAAAGAACAACAAATTTAAATCTCCTTTTCGTTATAATAAAAGTGGTATT
>DASWKU010000399.1:0-13944 GCA_036396455.1 Flavobacteriaceae bacterium | reverse complement strand
GCCCAAGAACATCCAGAAATCAGTATGTGTATTTATCCTGAAAATATTTCTAAAGTATTTGAAGCCCATGGCGGATTGGATCGTTGGAAGGACATGCAGACATTGGAATTTACCATACCAAATGACCATGGAAATGAAGTTGCCAAAGTAGCATTAAAATCAAGAAAAATTTTAATCGATATGCCAACTCATACGATTGGTTTTGACGGAAATGATGTCTGGCTTCTTAAAAAGGACACTATAGCTTACAAAGGCAATCCCAAATTTTATTACAATCTGATGTTTTATTTTTATGCCATGCCTTTTGTGTTTGCAGATGACGGCATCCATTATGAAGCTGCCGATAGCCTGGTTTTTGAGGGCAAAACTTACCCTGGTATAAAGATTTCTTATGAAAATGGGGTTGGGGAATCCCCTGACGATGAATATATTTTATATTATGATAAAGATACCCATAAAATGGCTTGCTTAAGTTATACGGTGACTTTTTTCAGTAAAGAAAAAAGCAAGGAATTCCATTTTATAAAGTACAGTAACTGGCAAACTTTAAATGGCTTGTTGCTTCCAGAAACATTGGAATGGTACAATGTTGAAAATAACTTACCCACAACCAAGAGTGACAAAGTTAAGTTTATTGATGTTGCCATAACCAAACAAAAGATGAACCCTGAAGCTTTTGAAAAACCTGAAAGAGCAGAGAATATGGAATAAAAAAAGCGGACCAATGGCCCGCTTTAAATTTAATCTAAAAATACCCCGACGTCCCGATAGTCCCGATCCCGATAGCTATCGGGACCATCGGGATCGGGACTGCCTCGGGTGTAGCGTCTTGATAATCTGGTTGTGCAAAGAACCAAGAGACAAGAACCAAGAGTCTGGACGAGCTCTAGTTTCTTGTCCCGATGCTTCGGGACTTGTAGCGTAGCGGTCTTGATTCTGATACCTCGTACGCTCTGCGTCGAGGTAGTTTATTCTCCAGCTTTTACTTTATCCAAATACCGATGGTACAATTCGGTTTGGTGGGTTTCCAAACTTAATGTGCGTCCATCAATAAAGGCATGTGAAACCTGATTGGTTCTCATATCCAAAGCATCACCATCACTAATAAAGAGGGTCGCACTTTTGCCCTCTGCCAAACTTCCGTAATGGTCATCAATACCCAAAATTTTGGCTGCATTTAAAGTAATGAGTTGTAAGGCCTGCTCCTTGGTCAATCCGTGCGCAACGGTTGTGCCGGCATAAAACGGAAGGTTCCTTGAGTTCATACGCTCCATTTGCCCACTGGTTTCCAATGAAACCATAACACCTTTGTCAACCAATAATTTGGCCGATTTAAATGGTAAGTCGTAATCGTCATCATCAAGCTCTGGTGTACTGTGAACACGGTGCAACAAGACGGGAATGTTATTTTGCTTGAGCAAGTCGGCTACTTTGTGGGCTTGATAACCACCCACAATGACCATGTGTTTTACATCATTCTCTTTTGAAAAATTAATGGCATCGGTAATACCCTTTTCATCATCAACATGGATGTATAATTTTTTGGAACCATCAAATAGGCCTTCCAATGCCTGAAAAGGAAGATTTTTAATTTTTTTATCGCCTTTGGCATAGGCTTTACTTTGTTTCAAATAATTTTGAATTTCAGTGATCTGGTCTGAGTACTTGTCATTAAGTTTTAGCCCTGGATCTTCTCCCAACCACCAGCGGCCTCGAGTAAATGTATTTGGCCAATTGAGATGAACACCATCGTCCACTTTTATAGCTGCGTCTTCCCAGTTCCATGCATCAAATTGAACGATGGATGATGTACCTGAAATCGTTCCGCCACGAGGTGTGACCTGTCCAAGTAACACACCATTTGGGCGCATGGATTCCACAACTTTGGATTCGGCATTATAAGCAATTAAACTTCTCACATTAGGATTCCAACTGCCCATTTCGGCATCATCGTCGGTTGCCCTAACGGCATCAACCTCTACTAAACCCAAGGTTGAATTTGGGACGATAAATCCAGGATAGACATGCTTGCCACTGGCATTTATAACGTCCATTCCAGATAGATCCATCTTTACTACAGTAGCGTCCGCAACCGTAGTAAGTACACCTTTTTTAAATACAATAAGGCTATTTTGTATAACATTACCATCACCAATATGGGCTGTGGCTCCAGTAATGGCAATATCCTTGGTTTGTTTTGGTGCAGGTGTTTGTTGTGCAATGACTGCTGAAGAACACAACATCACAAGCATTACTATTTTTATTTTTAAATGTTTCATTGTTTTAATTTAGTTAGATTGATCAATGGAGTCGCAAGTAAGAAACTCTTTCTCTTTTTTCTTGATGGGCTGTGTTTTCAATCCTTTGTTTTTTTCCTGCATCATCATGTTGATGAGTTCACCCTTCTCGTTCTGAATTTGTTCCTGCATCATCGCATCGCGATTAATATCAAAATAGGTTGCGCCTTCAATAATGGTTTTTTCGGCTTTGGCATAAATGGATAACGGATGATCGCTCCATAACACCACATCGGCATCTTTTCCAACTTTTAAGCTGCCAACTCTATCATCAATATGCAGCAATTTGGCAGGATTAAGGGTTACAAACTTCAATGCTTCTTCTTCGCTTACACTACCATATTTAACGGTTTTCCCTGCTTCTTGATTGAGACGTCTGGACATTTCACCATCGTCACTATTGATGGCAACTGTTACGCCGGCTTCGTGCATGATGGCGGCATTGTAAGGAATGGCATCATTGACTTCGTATTTATAAGACCACCAATCGCTAAAAGTAGAACCGCCCACACCGTGTTCCTTCATTTTGTTGGCTACCTTGTAACCTTCCAGAATGTGTGTAAAGGTGTTGATATTAAAATTGAATTTGTCCGCAACCTTCATGAGCATATTGATCTCGCTTTGCACATAGGAATGACAAGAAATAAACCGTTCTTTGTTCAAAATTTCTGCCAATACATCCATTTCAATATCTTTTCTGTAGGGTTTGCCACTTTTTTTAAGGGCATCATATTCTTTTGCTCTATTGAAATAATCGATATACAACTGTTCAACGCCCATTCTGGTTTGAGGGAATCTATTAAAGCTTTGCCAATTGGATTGTTTGACATTCTCACCCAAGGCAAACTTGATGAACTTTGGACTGTTTTTATAAATCAGATTATCGGCCGACTCACCCCATTTTAACTTGATAACGGCAGAACGGCCACCAATTGGATTAGCTGAACCGTGTAAAATTTGAACAGAGGTCACACCACCGGCAAGATCGCGGTAGACGGAAATGTCTTTGTCATCAATAACATCTTCAATAGAGACTTCAGCAGATGAATTTTGACCACCTTCATTTATGGATGCAGCAGCAATATGTGAATGTTCATCAATGATACCAGCGGTTATATGTTTGCCTGTGGCATCGATAACGGTTGCACTGGCGTCTGAAAGGTCATTTCCAATTTTGGCAATTTTACCATTTTTAATGAGAACATCCGTATTTTCTAAAATCCCATCTGTTTCGTTTGTCCAGACCGTGGCATTTTTGAACAATAAGGCTTCAGGTTTTGGGAGTTCTTTAAAACCAAAAGCAATATTGGGATAGGTGACCGGCATTACTGTTGCAGGTTTTTCATCTTCATCTTTTTTCTCATCTTTTGAACCTTCAGCGGTTTCAGGCTTTTCCTGTTTTTTCGCAAAAAACGATATCTCATTGCCATTTGGAAAAATGGCCTTCCCATTTAAATTGTTCTCTTGTGAAGTATTGGCTACCATACGAATGAATTCTTGTTGTGTTGAATCTTTGGTAGTCATGGCAATATGGATCCAATCATCAGTGTAAGTCACTTTTGAACCCAAGGTTTTCTCATTGCTTGTAATTTCAGATTTGAGTTTGCTCAATTCACCTTTAAGGGACATTTTATAAGATTCACCAGCCAGCGTAAATTCATAATCTCCTCTAATATCTTTGAGGTTCATGTCTTCCAAAACATTTTGCCTTCCTTGGACCCAGTTTTCATATAGGGTTGTTTTGTCATCAAAAATATCACCGGAAGTAATCAAAAAATTGGCATAACTTCCAGTATTAAGAGAACCAACGATGCTTGATTTTCCAAGCAATTGAGATGGGATTGTCGTTAAAGCCTCTAAAGCTTTTTCCTTGGACAGACCATATTTAATGGCCTTCATGAGATTGGATTTAAACTCTTTGGGCGATTTCAATTTGTATGTGGTCAATGCAAAATTGATATTGTTTTCGGCCAAAACTTTAGGGTTTGAAGGTTTTTGGTTCCAAGCCCTCATGTCTCCCAAGGAAAGAACCGAACTTAAAAAGGAATTTTCAACATCACAGGCATCTGGAAAATCAATGGGCAAAATAAATGAGGCATTGGTGGCTTTTATGTCACCTATGCGTTCGTATTCATCACCGCCACCTACAATGACATATTGAATGCCATAAGCATCGCCAACTTTATCGGCCCTTAAATCGTTGGCACGACTACCGGCCTCAAAAATTTGGACTAATCCTTTATTTTTATTTAGGGTTTCCAATGACAGATCCTTGGTCTTGGAATTTCCTTTTGCATACCAATCGGCATCAAGGTACATTTGACGCAACAATGCCATACTTCCCATTATGGAAGAAGGATAGGATTGATTGGATAATACACTTTTACTAAATGAAAGGTATTGCGCAGAATTTTCATCCAAGACCCTCATCTCATTACCGTCTTCACTGTTCAAGGCCACAAGTGTTCCTGTACCTCTAACAATGCCGTCTTGGATGTGTGTATTGACCACACCAAAACCGGCATTCAATAATTCTTTGGCCTTTTTGCTATCGTAATCGAATTTTTCAATGGCCTTGTTTTCAGGCATCACATGGTCGTTCCAATAATATCCGGTTCTACTGGCATCATATTGGGCACTTCTACCTCCACCAGGTTGGCGCTTTGGTTTTTCAATACCAAAATCAGAATAGATATCAATAAAGGAAGGGTAAATGCTTTTACCTGAAACATCAACAATATTGGTGTTTTTTGGAATGTTGACAGATGCGCCCACGCTTACAACCTTACCGTCCTTGATCAATAAGGTACCTTTTTCGATAACTTGTGTTGGTGTGACATAAATTTTTGCATTCGTGATGGCTGTATAATTTGTGTTTTTTGAAACAACACCATCGTTTTTGGGGAAATAGTCCTGTGCATAGTAAGACATACTGCACATGAACATAAGAATAGTTACGTACGTTTTTAGCATTATCTGTAATGGATTAAAGTTAGTTTTTAAAGTTTCTAAAGATAGAGATTAACGACATTGTATAACATTCAAGCTATTTTTTTAACATTTTTTTAAAGATTTTGTTCTTTAAAATAATTGACCAGCAGTGCCACTACGTAATTATAACTGTCAATGCCCTTGGTTTGGTTATTGGCTTTTAAAAATCGATTATAGGAAATTTTAAAAACAGGCTCCAGTGGATTTTGGTACAATTCCCAAAAATTGTTGGCCTCACTGTAATTTTTAAGGATGCCTTTGTTTACCGTCTTGACGACTTCTTCATATTGCGCTTTATCCCTTGCAAAAATTTCATTCAAACAATGGCTTAGGGCAAAGGTATACCCAGAATAGTTAAAATAGATATTGTTATGCTGCATTGCAGCCAAACTTCCTATAAAATTGGCTTCATTTTCTGCTGCATAACCCAACTGATGGGCCACCTCATGACTGGAGGTTGTTGGGTAATTGAATTTCGGAATCAATCCGTCAATCTGTGCTTCATTGGTAAAAGGGTTAAGGTATCCGGAGAATCCCATGTAGGTAAGTGGCAAACTGTAAATGGACCGTTTCAAACTTTTTGGACGATAGGCCAAATGGGGAAATTGTTTTGACAATTCCGAATACCCTTCAGGCACCAAATTTAAAAGTTCGGTTTTGGTATAGGGCATGTCCACTTTTATGGTGTCATTTTTTGTAATGCCCATTTGAGTTTCGTTGGCTTTTGCTATCAATCGATTTGTGAAGCTTATCAATTCTTCGGTGGTGTATTTGGAATCCAAGTGAAGCATTTTTTCCAAGGGCAGTCGATAATAGTTAAAAGCCCAAAGCAAATGGAATGCAAAATACCCGACGGAAATGGCGGACAAGACATCCAACACCCAATGTTTGGTGTCTTTGATGATACGTTTCCTATTTAAAAACAACCACCGCAAAATGTAAATTGTAGCTAGGGTGTAAAGTATGTCACCTACTGAAAATGGTAACCAGCCAAAACAGTAATGCATCAATTTTGAAATGAAAACATATAAACCGTTACTGTAATATCGTTCTACAAATTCAGGAAAGTTTGCAATGATTTTAATGAATGCAATTTGGGGCAGAATCGAAAACGCTATAATTTGTTTTTTGTATTTCAGCATGCTTCAAAAATAGAAAATAGTTTTATTAAACATTCCTGAATATCTACCTTTGTACAACTTTTAAGATTAAATTATGAATTCAGAAATAAGGCAATTGGAACCCAAGGTGCTTTGGAACAAATTTGCTGACCTTAATGCGGTGCCAAGACCTTCAAAAAAGGAAGAACGTGTCATTCAATTTATGAAAGATTTTGGGCAACAATTAGGGTTGGAAACCCTAGTGGACAAGGTTGGAAATGTCATCATAAAAAAACCGGCAACCCTGGGTTTTGAAGATCGAAAAACCGTGGTTATACAATCGCATTTGGATATGGTCCACCAAAAAAATAACGAAACAGCATTCAATTTTGATACTCAAGGTATAGAGATGTATATCGATGGCGATTGGGTACGGGCAAAAGGCACGACTTTGGGAGCTGACAATGGATTGGGAGTTGCCACCATTATGGCGGTTTTGGAAAGCAAAACGATCCCACATCCGGCCATAGAAGCGTTGTTTACCATTGATGAAGAAACCGGAATGACAGGTGCCAAAGGTTTGGAAGGCGGACTTTTAAATGGAGAGATTCTTTTGAATTTGGATACGGAGGAAGATGATGAAATTGGAGTAGGTTGTGCTGGCGGTGTCGATGTTACAGCAACAAGAACGTATATAGAAGAGGAAACTCTTGTCCCGACGGTTTGGGATAAAACTGGGTTCTCAATAACAGTAAAAGGATTAAATGGAGGGCATTCTGGAATGGATATCCACAAAGGATTGGGAAATGCCAATAAAATCATGAACCGATTGTTGTTTGATGGTTTTGAAAAATTTGGATTGCGAATATCAGAAATTGATGGTGGAGGTTTGCGCAATGCCATTCCTAGGGAAAGCAACGCCATTGTTGCCATTGATGCGATTCATGAAAGCACTTTTGTTTCTGATATGAAGGATTTGGCCCTTGAAATTAAAACCGAATTAAAAACCATGGAGCCCAATTTGGAGATTTTGATTTCTAAAACTGAAACACCTAAAAAGATTATGGATTTGGGTGTTCAGGAAGGCTTGACAAGGGCACTTTATGCGGCTTGTAATGGTGTTTACAGAATGAGTGCGGATATACCAGATTTGGTGGAAACCTCAAACAATATTGCTAGCGTTTTGGTTAAAGATGGACAAATTAAAATTGCCTGTCTCACCCGTTCTTCAGTTGAAAGTTCCAAATGGGATTTGGCCAATGCATTGCGGGCCACTTTTGAATTAACAGGCTGTGAAGTTGAATTTACTGGGGATTATCCAGGATGGACACCGAATATGGATTCTGAAATTTTAAGGTTGATGACTAAAATATATAAAGAATTGAATGATGAAGAACCCCATATTGCTGCTTGTCATGCAGGCTTGGAATGTGGGATTTTAGGGACGCATTATCCAAAGATGGATATGGTCAGTTTTGGTCCCACGATTAGAGGTGCCCATTCCCCTGATGAACGCGCCCAAATTTCGTCGGTTCAAAACTATTGGAAATATGTACTTGAGATTTTAAAGCAAATCCCTAAAAAATAGAACGCTGATAACACAGATTCTTATGATTGTCACAGATTTTTAAATCATAAAAAATCAGCGTCATCCGCGTTCCATTAAATTAATGTTTGAAAAAAGCACTTATGCTTTTTAAACCACTGTTTCATGTTATATGCTATCTAACAATCTCCACCATTTCCAAAATAAAGATCAAATCGGTATTTGGTGGTATTGAACGGTATCCCCGTTCTCCATAAGCTAAATGTGATGGCATGTATAAAAAGGCTTTGTCTCCAACTTTTAATAATGCTGCCGCTTCCTTAAATCCAGAAATCATCTGTGCATCTGGACTGATTTGCATGGGCATAGGTTGATACATTTCGCGTTTTATCTTCATATCATTGAGCATACCATGGCGTTCTTCGACTTCTTGGACATTACTATCAAATAAACGACCATCGGTATGGTAACCTTCGTAGTTAACTTTAACAGTTGCTCCTGATACCGGTTTTTCTCCAGTGCCTTTGGTAATATAGTAAACTTTTAGCCCTGATGCCAATGTCTCTGTTTTGCTTAAATAATCATCAAGAATTGGCTTGATTTCTTTTGCAGCCAAAAGGTTGGACTCTTCACGTACTCTTTGTTCCTCTTCTGCTTTTTTACGCATCTCATTTTGAAGTTCTTGTTGCCTTTGGGCAATTTTAGGAAGCTCTTCGGTAAACATTTTAGGGGCATTAAAATTTTTGGCATCAAAGCCTTTTCTGATAATATTTACCTCTGTCATGACCACATCTTCAATAGGTTTGTTATTTTCATTGGCTTTTACATTGGAGATGGAATCTTGAACATCCAAACCTATTACCAGTTCACCAAATATGGCATGTCTAAAATCCACACTTGGATAAGGGACTTCGGTAATAAAAAATTGGCTTCCATTTGATCCCGGTCCAGAATTGGCCATGGAAAGAATTCCAGGTTTGTCGTGTATTAAATCGGGATGAAATTCATCACCAAATTTATATCCGGGATCTCCTGAACCTGTGGCTGTTGGATCTCCACCTTGAATCATAAATTGATCCATGACACGGTGAAATGTTAATCCGTTGTAATATTTTTTGCCTTTAAATTCCTCTTTTACCAAAGGATGGTTGCCCTCTGCTAGTGACACAAAATTGGCAACAGTTACGGGTGTTTTTTCGTATTCCAATTTGGCGACCATGATACCTTTGGTCGTTACAAATTCAGCATAAAGACCGTCTTCCAAATCGGGATATTTGTCTTGGCAAGAAGAAGTGGACATTAAAAGGACCAAAGCCAATAGGAGCATAGTGTTATTGATCAATTTCATAGTTTTTTTGTTGTTTATTAATTGTTCTGGGTTATTGAATTTACTGTAACTTGACATATAAGCGGAACATTTGTCCCTATTTTTTTGGTATCGCCATAATAGCCAAAAGCTTTTTGTGATGGGAACAAGAAGGTAACGGTCTCTCCGGCTTTCATGAGTTTTAAACCCTCACGAAGTCCTGTGAACAGTTCTTCTTGGTCCATGTTATAATTTTGTATGGGAATTTCATCAAACGAATAGATTACATTTCCGTTTAGATCCTTGATGTTGTATTTAAAGTTTACCGTGTCGCCAAAATCGGCGGTAATCGTATCGTGTTCCACCTTGGTGTTGTAATAATACCAAAATCCACTTTCAGAAGCTATATAGTCGATATCTGGATGACTTTCAATAATGGCGGAAATCCGTTGTTGTTCGCTTTGATAGAGTTTAATGTTGCGTTCTGCAGATTCCTTAATAAATGCACCCGATTTTGTTGAAACGGGCTGCCTTGCTTCGGGCGATTTACAGCCGAAAGCCAGACATACTAAAACGATTATGATTATAGGTTTTATCATGGATTCAGGGCCTTTTTATAGCTTGGCAATATACTAATAAATTTTTCAATGGTGTCCCTTAAGTTTAAATCACTTTTTCCCCCTGCAGCATTGATGTGGCCACCCCCTTCAAAATGGGCCCTTGCAAATTCATTTACTGAAAAATTGCCTTTGCTCCGCAGCGATATTTTCACGATATTGTCTTGCTGATTTTCGATAAAAATAACTGAAAACACAATACCTTCCAAAGCCAATCCATAATTTACAAAACCTTCGGTATCTCCTTTTTTAAAATTGAAAGTGTTGAGTTCTTCTTGCGACAGGGTTAAGTAGGCCGTCTTGTATTCGGGCAATACGTTTAAATTCTTTAGCGCACAACCTAAAAGTTGCAATTGATTATAGCTGAAGGTATCATAAACGTTATTATGAATTTGGGCATTGTTGGCACCTTTTGCAATAAGGGTTCCAATAATTTCGTGGGTTCGTGTTGTGGTGCATGAAAATTTAAAAGACCCTGTATCGGTCATGATTCCCGTATAAAGACAGGTCGCAATGTTGGAATCTATGTGATCAACGCCTCCCAGCATTTCAATCAGATTGAAGATCATTTCAGAGGCCGAAGACATTTTTTCATCCGAATAAGTATAGACAGCGTAATTGTCAGGTTGCGGATGATGGTCGATCATAATTTTAATGGCTTTTGAATGGGTAACAGGAACTTCCATATCTCCAATTCTATTAAGCGCATTAAAATCCAGGGTAAATATAAGGTCTGCCTTTTCGATCCATTCATTCGCTTTTTCGGTATTGGAATCATATTTTAGAATATCACTTTCCGCAGGCATCCATTTTAGAAAATTGGGATAATCATTTGGGGCAATGGCAATCACATGATGGTGTTGTTTTTTTAGATAATGGTATAATCCCAATGTGGAACCTATGGCATCACCGTCTGGATTTTTATGAGGTACAATAACAATGTGTTTTGGCGTGCTTAAAAGCTGTTTTAAGTTGTAAATATCATCTTTTGTCATAGGGGACGAAGATACAATTTTTTAATATTGGTTTCTATTGTTTTTGATAAGAAATGCATTACTTTTGCACGAAATTTAAAATAAACAAATGGCAACAAATAGAACATTTACAATGCTTAAGCCAGACGCTGTGGAAAACGGGCATATTGGTGCAATATTGGAAAAAATTAATGCATCCGGTTTTAGGATTGTGGCGATGAAATTGACACAAATGACCACCTCTGATGCACAGGCATTTTATGCCATCCATAAAGAACGCCCATTTTACGGCGAATTGGTTGAATACATGACCCGTGGTCCCATTGTTGCTGCAATTTTGGAGAAAGACAATGCTGTTGAAGACTTTAGAACCTTGATTGGGGCTACCAATCCTGCCGATGCTGCCGAAGGCACAATACGTAAATTATATGCTGCTTCCATAGGTGAAAATGCCGTTCATGGCAGTGACAGCGATGAAAACGCTGCCATTGAAGGTGCTTTTCATTTTTCGGGAAGAGAACAATTTTAGCGAACAGTTTGGATAACTTGTCAACGACTTATTAGTTCCAAACAAAACTACAATAGAGAAATTAAAATCCCAGAGTTTTAGAAGACTTTGGGATTTTTCTTTTTAAATACTCGAATTCGATTATTATTGTATTGATATGCTGTTGGCTTCAATTTGTTTGAGAAAATCTTTAGCATTCTTGGTGGCTTGGCGTGATATTTTTCTCGCAAAGGCGCAAAGCAGATAAGTATTCTTAAATACATATTTAGTTGATTAACACTTGCATGAGTGATTATTAAATACTCGAATTCAGGTTAAAAGGTTTAATTTTAAAGCTATTTCTTTCCTCGGATGACTTTATAAGCTTCCCAGTCGAATTCTTCCAAAAATTCAACCGCTTTCAAAGCTCCTAGATTGAATAATTTCACGCGGTCTTCTTCACTCATATTAAAATCCAACCAATTAAATTGGCCATCCGCATCAATTTTGCATATCAGCTTGCAATAATCGGGATTTTTGAGGAGAAAGTCATAATCATATATTTGGCGCATGGTACTCACCATGGCACCGCTCATGCCCAATAAATCATCCGCTTTACTAAAGGTCTCGCGATACGTACTCAACCTCGCCCCAAAGGTTGGACGGGTTGGAATGCCACCATCCGGCCTATGAAATACATTGATGGGAAAATTGGAAAGCATCCCGCCATCGACAAATTTAACTTCAGATGGAACAGGACCGTTGTAACCCGCATACTCGTTCCACTTTTCATCATTTTCTTTTCCCGCATTGGGCAAGTTTTCGACCTTGAAAGGTTCAAAAAAGAAAGGAATGGACATTGAGGATCTCACAAGTTTTGCAGGAGAGATACTATCAGGATTTTCCCAATATAGTTCTGCCATTCTTGGGAATTCCGTTTTGGTATGGGTAGTGATATCCGAGGTGATAATGGCCAATTTTGCTATGGCATCGGTCAATAGCTCTCCAGTGGCGACATTTTTTAGGCCTTCGGGCAATTCACTTCGCATGGTCTTTAAATCCGCCAACGTTTTGATTCCCGATTCGCTCAGCAAATCAGTGACCCAGGTTTCGAAATCGCTTCCCGGATTTAAGCCCAACTTTTTCTTTAGAATATTGAAGATTTTAAGACCATGAAAGAGAAGGGACCAAACAATGCCTTTTTCTTTTTTTATAACCTTGTTGATGATTTTCTTTACCACTTTATCGCCATCAACAAAGTCGAAAAGGTCCTTTTTGCCCAAAATGTCCAGAATTTTCTCCGACTTGGCTTCCTGTGTTTTGCCCAATCCCGCCATCAACATGGTATTGATGGCACCTGCCGATGTTCCTGCAAGACTAAAAAACCGTATGCCTGCTTTTTCCATGACATAGGTATAGCCCACAAGAGCGACACCTAAAGTGCCACCGCCTTCTTGCACCAAATCGACATACTGATTGCCTTTGGCATCTTCAATATCAGAATAGCGTCTATCTTTAGGAATTTTTTCTAGGATGGATTTAATGTCTTTGTTTTCTGTGAATTTTGACATGATGATAGCTTTTATATGTGAAGAAATTAAACATGTTATCTGGATTTTGTATAAAAATTTAGCAAAGGAATGTCTACTGCTATGAAGAACTTCAACGAAAATGTGGCTTTTGATTGTAAATCGATAGTTTCATCCTTTATTTTTCGCAACAGTGGCCCAAGTTGCCCACCAAATCCTAAAGAGATAGGCCAATTTGGGACTCCATAAACGTAATATAAACCTGGTGCGAAAATATTTTCAAGTTTAATTTCAGGAATATCCTCTGTTTCGCTGTCTCCAAACCTATAGTTAGTCACGGCTCCCAAATCGATTAAGGAAAGAAATGCAGAAGAAGATCCTTGTTCTCTATGCCGTTTATTCAACCCATGCCCCCAACTAATGGCAACCCCTATAGGCGCATTTACACCAAAACTGAATTTATTTTCATCGGTATCTCCATTGTGTTCCATTCCGGGAGATAGGCCTACGTAAGCGTTTAGAGCAATGTTGTATTTTGATTTTCGTTTTATCGATGCACTTCCTGCAGGCAAGGCTATGGCCTCAATAGCTGCTTGAACCTCATCTGAACTTTCTGCTTTGGCAATACTTGCTGCCAGGTTACCATACTTCAGGATTTTAGGTAATATTTTTTTGTAATGCTCGATTAAATTTTGGGGAAATGCAATCTTATTTTTTTCTTCAAAGAATTTTATAATTTTTTCAAGATCATTTACCACCGTGTTTAAATTACCTTGTTTAAAATTCGGAAGATCTCGTTCCAAATCATTAAAAACGGCTTCTTTTCCTCTATATGCCCCCTGATTTGCAAGAAAAGAATTTATACCTTGTAAAGTTTCACTAACAGTTGAATCTTTTGTTTGAGCTACAATATTTTTTAAGGAAACCACAGTTTTGATTAATTCCGCTTCATAATTTGGAACTGTTTTTTCAAGTAGGACATTAAGATTGAGAATCGCACTAAAATAATTTTTTTCTCGAACATCTAAATAAAGATTACTTGATATACGGGCAAAATTGAAATATTTCGTGATTCCAGAAGTGTCAAAGTAGACCAA
>DASWKU010000398.1:0-2564 GCA_036396455.1 Flavobacteriaceae bacterium | reverse complement strand
AATTGGTTAAAAGTTTGGGAGCTGATTTAGTAATTGATTACAAGAAAGAGGATTTTGCCAATATTTTAAAAGATTATGATGTTGTGATACATAGTAGTAAAGATGCAAAAGTGCTTGAAAATTCTTTAAAAATTTTGAAACAAGGTGGTACGTTGGTTTCTCTTACAGGTCCACCAACCGCTGAATTTGCCAAAGAAATTGGTTTGGGTTGGCATCTACAAATGCTCACCAATTTGTTGAGTTTGTCTGCAAGACGAAAAGCAAAAAAATTGAATGTCAATTTTAAGTTTATGTTTATGCAGCCAGAAGGCAAACAGTTAAGTGAAATTACAGCTTTGATTGAAGCAGGAAAAATCCGTCCAATAATTGATAAAGTGTTTCCGTTTGAACAAACCAACGAAGCAATGTCTTATGTTGAAACTGGTCGTGCCAAAGGAAAAGTTGTTGTCAAGGTCAAGTAGTTTGTCTGTCTGCTGAATGTTTGAACCGTCGCTCATAGGGTGACGGCTAACACTTGCGCCAGCCTTTAGATTGAAATAACTTTGCAGTTTCTTTTCCAATGTCACTGCTTGCACCTGTAATTAAAATTGTTTTGTTTTCTTGTGATGGCATATTATCTGCAGTCCAATTTTTTGTTGTCATTTTTTTTTAAAGTTTAAATTATTATGCAAATATCAAGAAACTTTTAATCGTGGTGTTAGTCAAATCCCTGATACAAAATGTGCCTACATGTTTATCTTCATGTCGCTTATAACAAGATTTGATGTTGCGGAGGCTATAATTCTTTTTGAACTAAACATATCAGCTTTTACATTGATTACAGATTTCCCTCTTTTTATAACATTTGTTTTTACTGTTACAGTATCTCCTTCTTTCACCGCACTAAAAAATTCTACGTTTAGATTAATCGTAGGGAAGAAATATTCTGTACCTAAAATCATAAAATTTACACCAATACAATCGTCAAACATCCCACAAATAACGCCACCGTGAAGTGTTCCAGCAGGATTGGTCATTTCTTTTCGTACCTCAAATTGAAATTCAATTGAATTATCATTTACAAAAATCACCGTCCCATTCAGCCATTTGGCGAATGGGGACGGACTTCCTGAAAATGGTTTTCCAATGAAATCTTTAAGTAATTGAAGTCTTTTATTTTCCATCTTATTTTGATTTATTTATTTAAAAATTCTAATACCGTTTCTTCAAAATCTTCGTGATTTTGAAATATTGAACCACTTACTATTACTTAGGCCAATTGGTTTGATTTTTTTTACTATAATTTCACTTCTTGTTATTGGATTATCTATTTCTAAATCTCCAAAAAGTTAATTGTTCGTTTAATATAGAAAATAGTTACTTGGCATTGTCATTCAATTACTAAACATTCTATCAACTAATTTTTGAATTATTGGACCAATTATTAAAATTACTGGGATCACTATCAAATAAGCTAGAATCCATGCTTTCAACCATATTTTAAAAAAAATACCCGAGAAGCCAATATTCAGAGCAATAAGTGCGAAAGAAATAATACCAGTTGTGAAAATGCCCATTAAGAGAGCAAAAACTATTTTCTGTTTCATTTTTAACCTAATTAAAATTCTACTGATGTTACAAATAGTATCTTGTGCTACTAATTATTTAATCCTTTATTGTTTTTTGCTGGATTTAATATTTTATGAGCTAAAGTTGGTGATAAGCGATGCAAGTAATAAACCATTTTTGTCAAGCCCATTCTAATGGTGTACTTGTTTTTTTTCAAACCAGAAATAAGACCTTTTATTAAATCTTCCGGAGACATTTTACTAACGCCTTCAACACCTTCTGTCATTTCGGTGGCGACAACTGGTGGCAATAATTCAAAAACTTTCACATTGCTTTTGATAATTTGTAAATGCTCACGTAAAGAAACAGTGTAAAAACGCACAGCTGCTTTTGAGGCACAATAAGTAGGAGAAGCGTTCATAGGTAAATAACTTAAAAATGAAGATACATTAATGATAGCTGCTTCTTTTCTAGATTTCAACATCTCCATAAAAAGGTTATTCGTTCTAATAACACCTAAATAATTGATATTGATTTCTGCTTCTGCATCTGCAAAATGTTTGTCATTAGAAATACCATAATTACTTGCAGTTTTCATAATTCCAGCGTTGTTATAAAGAATGTCTATTCCACCCAATTTTTCAATTTGAGCAAACAATGATTTCCCATCTTCGGCTTTTGACGAATCACTTTGTATAGCTATAATTGATGGATATTTTTTCTTAGCTTCATCTAATTTTTCTTGACTTCTTCCTGTCACAATTACTTTGCAACCAGCTTCTAGAAACTGTTTAGTAGCTTCTAATCCCATTCCGGCAGTTCCGCCAGTAATCAAAATTGTTTTTCCTTTTAATTCCATGATTTATTATTTTTAATCAATAGCGTCCAAAACGATTTAAAAAGAGAAAGGTATTTTGTATCTCAAAAGATTACTTTTGAGTTGCACAACAAAAGCCCCTTTCTCTATGACAAATATAACCTTATTCTCTCAGATTATTTCCAAATTGGACCGCAGA
>DASWKU010000397.1:0-9239 GCA_036396455.1 Flavobacteriaceae bacterium | reverse complement strand
GTTCCGGTACTAATGGCAATATAATCCTCAATGCCAGTAGGAGAATTTGTGGAGAACACATTCCAATCGGTAATGGAATAATGCTTGTGTATGGCCGTAAACAATTTGTGTTTTGCCAAGGCAAAAGCCATATCAAAGGTGCCAACCGTGTCCATATTTGCAGCCATGACGGGAATGCCTTTCCAATTCACTTTGCTGTTAAGAAACGTAAATTCCCTTTGTAAATTAACTTGAGCCCTGCTTTTTAAGGTAGATCGTTTGGGCCTGATCATCACATCCTTAAAACCTAATTTGATATCGTATTCAATACGCATGTTGGGAAGAAATTTGGTTACTATCAAAAATACGGGTTATTCAACTATTTTCCATTGGATTTTCAAATTATTTAACGATTTATCAACTTCTTTTGATTGTTACATGAATTGAAATATCTTTAGGGGATAAAAATTTCAATTATTAATCGTTTGGGTAACTGGTTCGTATTTTGTCTAACCACAAAGTTCACTAAGAAGGCACAAAGCCCACCAAGAGTTTTTTTTTGTGCACTTTGTGTCATATCTCTGTGGGCTTTGTGGTTAAAACACCAATAGTTGCTATCAATAATAAACAATCCTGAAAATGAAAAAATGTATCCAACTTCTAATGCTTATTGTGTTCACAATTCCAAGTTTTTCACAAGAAACCCCTTTTTTAAATGATGACGAAATACGCCTGTTGACCAATGAACTCTCCGGAGATCGGTCTTTTGAGCACATCCGGATTTTGACCCAATGGCATCGCAATTCGGGTATGGATGGTTATTTTAAGGCAGCCGAATATGTAGTGGAAGAAGCCAAAAAAGCGGGATTGGAAGACGTTAAATTTATTGAACAGCCTCTAGAAGGCCCAAATTATACAGCGATTTCTGCAGAATTATGGATGACTGAACCCATTGAAATCAAATTGGCCGATATTGGAGATCATGCGCTATACCTTTCAGATGGTAGCCATGATGCCGATGTTACTGCGGAATTGGTTTGGGCAGGAACTGGCTCTGAAGAAGATTTGAAAGGCTTGGATGTCACTGGAAAAATAGTCTTGGTGAGCGGTTATCCGGGAGATGCCGTGACCCATGCCGTTTATGGCAAAGGAGCGATTGGGGTAGTTTGTTATGGCACTTCAGAAGGTAAAAATCCCATGGATTTTCCAGATCAGTTGGCGTGGACACGAATTCCCATAACGCCTCCAGCGGATAAACAAGGAACATTTGCTTTCAATCTCTCACCCAGAAAAGGAGAGCAATTAAAAAACGTATTGCAAACTAAAAATATGCAGGATTTTTTCGCCACAGGAAAAAAAACAATGGGAGGGAAGGTCGTTCTAAAAGCCAAGGTTGATACAGAAATAGGTAAATCTCCCGGCAGGACAGGATTTGTTGAAGGTTGGATCAAGGGGTCGAAATATCATGACCAACAAATTATCATCACGGCGCATTTGCAAGAGGAGCAAGGTTCGGCCAACGACGATGGCAGTGGTTGCGGAAATTTATTGGAAATCGCTCGAACCTTGAATAAGCTTATCGATGAAGGCAAAATTGAACGACCATTACGTGACATTAGATTTTGGTGGACTGACGAAATCTATTCAGAATACCGTTATTTTAGAGATTTTCCCAATGAACCCAAAAAGATGTTGGCCAATTTGCATCAGGATATGGTGGGGGCCAAGCAATCGATTGGGAGCAGAATCCAACATTTAATTTATGCACCACATTCCATAACAAGTTATTTGGATGCGCTGTTTGAAAGTGTTGGAACGTTCGTGATCCAAACCAATAATCCATTTATTACCGCCAGTAGAATGGGAGGACTGCCACGTCCACACACAAGGCCCATTTATGCCACCCGAGGCACCCGTGAAGGTTTTGGCGCTCGATTTGTTCCTTTTTTCAATGCCTCGGATAACATGAATTTCATTGAAGGCGTTATCGGGGTCCCAGCCGTGGGCTTGATCAATTGGGACGATTATTATATCCATTCTTCCGACGATGACCTATGGCAAATAGATGCCACTCAATTACAGCGCAACGCCTTTATTATTACTGCCATGGCCTATTATTTGGGAAAGGCAGAATCAGATCAAACCCAATTATTATTGGCTGAGACTTATGCCCAAGGCTCCAAACGATTGGCCAACGATTTACAGGCGGCCTATCATGAGATTCAATATGAAAGCGATTCTGAAAATGGCTGGAAAAGGGCCGATATCGTTATTGAACAAGGTGTCATGAGAGAATTAAGGGCTATAAACTCGGTGAAAGACGTGGTTGGAGATCGTGAAGATATTTCAAAATTAATTGAAAACTTTGAAGATCAGATGCTTTCCAAGGAAAAAACATTAATGGACGAACTGGAAAATTTTTATAAATCTAAACATGGTGTTAAAAGAGTTCCTAATGTGAAACTAAATGAAGAAGAACTGTTGGCAGATAAAAAAATCCCGAAAAACAATCCTGTACTTGATGACTATTTTGGAAAACGTAAATCAAATATTTCCAGTACAAACATTCACTCAACCATGAGAATGGAAGTGTTTAATTTTGTGGATGGCAAACGCAGTTATTATGAGATTTATAAAGCCGTTTTGGCCGAAATTTTGGCCACAGGGCATTGGTATTATGGCACATTGACTTTGGCAGACGTGGTCAAACTTTTGGATGCCAATGTTGAAAGTGGGGCTTTACATCTATAAAGTAGTTGGAGGCAATTTTTACCCACAGTCTGCCATAAAATAATTAAAAATTCCGCTAATTTACTTTGACAATGTTCCATTATTAGTTAACTTTGATGAATGGAAATAATTAGGAAAATCGTTTTTTATAAAGATTACTTTGACAACTTTTTTGAAGCCTGCCAGATAAAGTAAAAGGCAAAATTGACGAAGTACTTTTTATGATGACAATTCTTGAACGAGTTCCAACCAAATTTTTTAAAAGTATTGAGGGCGTAAAAGGACTTTTTGAAATTCGAGTTGAGTATGAAAGCAACATTTACAGAATTTTTTGCTGTTTTGACAAAGGAAATTTAGTTGTGCTGTTCAATGGGTTTCAGAAGAAAACCCAAAAGGCACCTACAAAAGAGTTGAACAAAGCAGTGAAAATAATGGAGGAATATTTTAACGAACAAAAAAAGATAAACAGTGGAAAATAAAAATATCAAAACATTTGCCCAACATCTTGACAAAAGATATGGCCAAACAGGTACAGAAAAAAGAACTGACTTTGAAATAAAAGCCAAATCTTTTGCAATTGGTGAATTAATTAAAGAAGAAAGAAAATTAGCAAACTTGACACAAGAACAACTTGCAGACAAGATTGGCGCAAAAAAAAGTTTTATTTCAAGAATTGAAAATGGACACAGTGACATTCAACTCTCGACACTTTATAAACTCATTGAGTTTGGACTTGGACGAAAAATAAACCTGACAATCCAATAAAATCTGTCACCAGCAAGTTCAAGCAACCGGACTCCATCTACTTTTAGTTATTAATGGGAGCATCATTTAGTACTTTAACCACGAAGTTCACAGAGCTGACACAAAGTTCACTAAGACCCTCTCTTTGTGTGCTTTGTGTAATTTCTTCGTGTCTTTTGTGGTTAATAAAAATACAAACTAATTACCCAATAGATTAATGAACAATGATGACATACCTATAGAAATGCCTGAGTTCCAAATAGTAGTAGCGAATTTGACCCTCAACGTAAAGAATCGCGATATATTGAATTTCTAAAAAACCATCATTTACCTATCATAGAAAACTACAACGATAAAGCGCAATAGTGCCATTATTTCACAGCAACCATACTAATTTCCACATTCATATCCTTGGGCAACCGTACCACTTGAACCGTTTCCCTTGCAGGAGCAGTTTCCGGGTCAAAGTACTGCCCATAAACTTCGTTGATCTGTCCAAAGTTGTCCATGTCACTGATAAATATTGTGGTCTTTACAACATGTTCAAAACCCATATCGGCAGCTTTTAGAACAGCCTTAAGGTTTTCCATTACTTGTTTTGTCTCTACTTTGATGTTGTCCAAAACAAAAGCTCCAGTACTGACATTAAAGGCGATTTGACCAGATGTGTACAAGGTGTTGCCACTTAAAACCGCTTGATTGTAAGGGCCGATAGGAGCAGGGGCGTTTGAAGTGTTTATAATTTTTTTCATTGAAAATTTAGGTTTCATTCCCATAAATCCCGATAGCTCCCGATAGTTATCGGGACGGGAGGAAATCTTGGTATATTAAATTTAATTTTCACTAATCACTAATCACTAATCACTAATCACTTATAATTGCGCATCACGCTGTTTATGCTTTTCGTATTTAAGGTCTTTAAGCAAACTGGATTTTATCCCTATAAAAAAGTTCCATGAGCCATAGGTTCCGAAAGGCACCCAACTAAAATTCATTCGCCAGCTCAACAGGTCACGTTCAAAACGCAACTGGGTCAATCCAAAACCTTTGTTCTTAAGGTCATAACTTGAAGAGGCTCCAACAGACCATTTTGGAGATAATTCAAAATCCCCAGAAAACATTAACGAATGTGATGAAATTTCATTCTGTCTTGCAGTATTGTTATAGTTTACGGCATAGGCAAGCCGAAGGCTCCAAGGAATTTTGTAATTGTACAATTCAGTTTCTTTTTCGTCTTCATCCTTATCATCATCAGATAAACGCCTGTTGGAAAAATCTTCTGATTTACCAAAAAGGTCATCATCCCGTCCACCACTGCTTGTGTTGTCTTCGCCTGTATCTTTATCGCCTTCCTTTTTCTTTAAATTTTTACTTGAAAAACTATAGTTTAAAGTTAGGTTTGCCGAAGTCAATCTAAACAGACTCCCTCCATTATCGATATTAAATTTCCCTATTCTTCTATTATTATTGTCTAAAGCATAAGGATCCATGGTGGCACCAAAATTGATGCTCATTTTGCTGTCAAAAATTTGGGTGCCTCCGGTAACGCGAACAGGGCTCCATTGCAAAGAATCTGCGGCAAAATTGTAAGACGTTGAAAAATTTAAATTATTTAATAAAATGATTTTTTTAGGTTCGGTTTCGGTGGAATCCTTTGGGCGCACCTTGGCTTCAAAATTATTGCCAAGAGAAATCCCCATCGAGCTTGAAAATCGATTTGACGGTGCTCCAAACAACGATTGTTCAAAGCGGCTGTATTCTTCAGTTGTTGTGCCATCGGCATCAATAACTTCGTAGGTTTCATAATATTGGTCAAAGGCAGGATTGATATTATAACTTATGCTAGGGCGCATGACATGCCGTATCTTCTGGATTTTTGGATCTTTTCCTTTCTTTTCAAAATCAAACATACCATAAATGGTTGTACCGATACTGGTGCTAAAATTATAGGTCATATATCTGTCAAAACCATCGACATCCTCGGTCACAACTTCGTCAAGCTCACTATCATAATACCGCTTTATGGTTTTTAAGGTCCATTTTTCTTCAAAGCTGGTGCTTGCGCTCATACTAAAATACTTGAACACCTTAAAGTTGGTACTGATGGGTATGGAGTGTCCTGCGCCCATTTTGGCATCATCAAACATTCCAGATTTGAAAAACAGGGAGTCTGTAGTTTGAATTCTATTTTCGGCCCTGATATTATATTGAAAGTTAATATTTTGAATAATACCTTTTTTGCTTCCAACCCTTGGAGCAAACGGAAATATCCGGCTCATACTTCCTTGAAATGTAGGCAACGTCATATTAATTTGCTCGGTGTTGGTGTTTTGTGAATGTGTTGCCGTTAAACTCATATTCACCTGGGGCTCACCCTGAAATGTTTTGGAATACGATACCGAAGACGAGAGGGTATTGTTCTGGGTATTGGGAATGTTCAGTTGATTCCTGGATTGCTGATAATACTTACTGCTTCCTAAATTCACCGATGATGAAAATCTGGAACTGGGGCTGGACTTAGTATCTTGACTGTGCGACCATTGAATGTTGTAGATTGTTGATTTTGCATAATCAGGAAAACCGCGTTCACTTTGTACAATGTTTTCATATCTAAAATTTAAATTTCCCCTGAACTTATAGCGCAATGCATAACTGGACTGTAAGCGCAAACCATAACTGCCGTTGGTAAAAATATCACCCGTAGTAGCTAAATCTACGTAGTCGCTTATGGCAAAATAATAGCCGCCATTTTGTAAAGAGTAGCCTCTGGTGTTGTCCTCTCCAGGAGTAGGCATTAGAATACCGGACGTTTGCTTTTGCGACTGTGGAAAATAAGCAAAAGGCACTCCAATAGGGGTTGGCACATCATAAAAAAACAGGTTGGAAAGCCCGGTAACCACTTTTTTCCCAGGAACAATTTTGGCTTTTCGCATTAAAATATAATACTCTGGGTCTTCCAAATTTTCAGCTGTGGTGTATTTGCCCCGTTTGATAAAATACACCGAATCATTCTCTTTTTTTGTAATCTCTGCAATAATGGTTCCGCCTTGTTGTTCGGTTATGGAATTAAAAATTAAGGCCTTTTGGTTTTTGGTGTTAAAAATGATGGAGTCGGGTTCAACCACATTGGACCCTTGCTTGAACACAGGTTTTTGCGAATAGTTTCCGGCAGTATCTTTAAGTCGTCCAGCATAAACTAGGTTTTTACCATTATCGATGACGATGACCCCCGATTTAATTTCCATATCGCCATAATGGACTTCGGCTTCATTGTACAGGTATATTCTTTGCTCTTTTCTGTTAAATCTAACATAGTCGGTAGCCTTATAGGTGACAACATCGGTCAAAAATTCTTTTTTTGGAGGAACAGAATCCAATTTTGTACTGTCCGTTTCTTTTAGGACCAAAGGGTCACCAAGTAAGGAATCCACATTTATTTTGGTAGTATCCCTTTCAATGTTTGGCCTAATTGGATCAGGCATTTTTGGCAGTTCCTGTGCAAAGCCAAAAGTGTTGATAAGCACTGTAAAACTTAAGCTAAAAAGTATTTGAAAGATGTTTGTACGCAATGCTTTTAAATGTATTTTTGTAAAAGTATGGCTCGGTTATTGAATTGCCAAAATTACATATATTTTTTTGGGATTAATTTTTTATTCATTTAAAATTTATAAATAAACCTGTACTCTGTTACGTTGTACAATAAGTCAAAAATATTAGTCATTAAAACAATGATGAGAACGCATGTCCTCTTATTAATCGTATTATTTACGTTTTCTTTAACATCTGCCACGACCCATAAAAATGACGGCCATAAATTTGTGGTTGTTTTGGATGCTGGCCATGGAGGAAAAGACCCAGGCAAACCATCAAAATATGGTTATAAAGAAAAAGATATAGCCTTAAAAATTGTTTTGGCAGTAGGTGAATTATTAGAAAAAAATCCTGATATAAAAGTTATTTATACAAGAAAAACAGATGTTTTTATCGAACTTAAGGATAGACCCAAAATTGCAAATAGGGCGAAGGCAGATTTATTTGTTTCAATTCATTGCAATGCACATCATACAGAGGCTTATGGAACTGAAACTTATGTTTTAGCTATAGGAAACACTAATCAAAATTTTGAAGTGGCCAAAGCTGAAAATGAAGTTATTTTTCTAGAAGAGGATTACGAAAAGCATTATAATGGCTTTGACCCGAGCTCACCTGAGTCCTTAATAGGTGTTACATTAGCTCAAGAAGAATATACAGACCAAAGCATATTACTTGCTAGTTTAATTGAAAAAAAATTTGAAAATAAAATTAATAGAAAAAGTAGAGGTGTTAAACAGGCAAGTTTGTGGGTGATACATCAAACGGCTATGCCCAGTGTATTGATTGAGACTGGTTTTGTGACCAATAAATCAGAAGGTGCATATTTAAATTCGGAAAGAGGTCAAAGAGAAATAGCAAATTCTATTGAAGATGCCATTTTGGATTATAAAAAAGGATTGGACCAAAATGTTGGGACCGATATATATGAGGAAGAGCCTACTATAGCTGTGGATACTTCTGGTATTCTTGTAAGTGTTGACAGCAGCATTATCTTTAAGATCCAAATAGCCGCCAGTTCCAGAAAATTGGAACCAAAATCCTATAACTTTAAAGGTCTCGAAGACATTTCAAGAGAGCAAGAAGCCAATTTGTATAAATATTTTTATGGAAACACATCCGATTATAACGAAGCCAAACGCCTTGAAGATAACGCCAAAAAAAAATATAAAAGCTGTTTTATAGTTGCTTATAAGGATGGAAAACGCATCGAACTTTCCGAAGCCCTTAAATCAACATCAAATTAAAAAACATTCTTTATAAATTTATTCCTAATTTTGCTGGACACTAAATTTAATGACATTGAAAATATCAAGAGAAGTTAAAACGGCAGTATTGGTCATTTCCGGCATAGTACTCTTTATATATTTATTCAATTACCTTAAAGGTGAAAATCTTTTTGACTCCAACATCACATACTATACTCGGTTCGATTACAATGCATTGGAAACGTCATCTCCTATAACCATAAAGGGAAATACGGTGGGAAAAATAACCCATATCAGTTATGATTTTGATTCTGGAAAAACCCTCGTGGAGCTATCCGTTAAAAAAGAATTGCGGTTTTCAAAAAACAGCAAAGTGCGCCTTTATGAACGAGGCATTATGGGAGGAAATGCTCTTTCCATTATACCGGCAACTGATGGAGAAACGGCCCAAAAGGGAGATTTTCTGGAATCGGAGGTTGAACCGGGGTTGGTCAGAAGCTTGACCAAAAACTTTTCTGGATTAAGTACTGGATTGGATAGCACTTTAAAATCTGCAGACACGTTATTTGTCAATCTAAACAAAGTGGTGAATGATGATTCAGAAAACGGCATAAAAGCAGTAATAGCAGAATTAAATGCGACCTTAAAAAGTTACAAGGCACTGTCTTATTCTGCCAATACTTTGATCAGTAAAAATGATGAATACATTACGGCCATTCTAGAGAATTTTAAAACCATAAGTCAAGATTTAACACAGCTTTCCACAGAGCTTAAAGAAGCAAATTTAAGTGAAACTGTAGCTAAATTGGACACGACACTTACCAATGTCAATAACCTAATTTCCGGTCTTGAACAAGGTGAGGGCACGATGGGCAAATTGCTTAAGGATGAAGCCCTATACAATAATCTTAAAGGTGCTTCCAAGGAAATGGAAGAACTGTTAAGAGATATAAAATTGCACCCAAAACGGTATTTCCGAATTTTATC
>DASWKU010000396.1:0-3486 GCA_036396455.1 Flavobacteriaceae bacterium | reverse complement strand
GACAATTGGCATTTGAACCATCTCTACGATCCTCAAAGCACATCGTCAGGTTCTATTATGCCTTCCTATAAATGGCTGACAAGAAACGAACTTGACAAATCGCAAACCGAGACCAAGATGAAAACCATGGTAAAATTGGGAGTACCCTATTCAGATGAAGATATTGCAAATGCACAACAATCCATGACAGAACAAGGAACTCAAATAGAAAAAAACCTTTACAATGATCCTGATTTTGTTGAAGCTTATGAAGCCGACAAACAATCCAGCGGAACCGACTTTGTGGACATGCGCAATCGCGAAATTGTGGCCCTCATTGCCTATCTGCAACGCTTGGGAACCGATATTAAAGTTAAAGATTTAGATGTAACCGCTCAAAACTAAACGCCATGTTAAAATTTGTAAAACACTATATGGAGAGCATTTCAGGAATTGAGATATATCCCATGATTTCATTGCTCATCTTTTTCATCTTTTTTGTGATCCTGTTTTGGTGGGTTTTCACTGCCAAAAAAGAATACATACAAAAAGTAAGCAACCTTCCATTTGATAACCAAAACGATACATTATTATGAGATATTTTATTCCATCATACATTAGAGTGCCATTAGTGTTCTTCATCATTTTCGGCATTGTAGAATATTTTGTTGATTCTGGGGATCAACCTGCATTTATAGAAAAACCTGTTGTACTGTTGTTTTTATTATTTGTTCTAATGATTATCATAGCCATTGAGGCCATTATTGGTGCCATGGAAAACATTCTATACCAAAGTTTGGACGAAGAGGGCAAAGCACGGTATGAAGCTTCAAAAGTAAAAATACCCAAATTCTTTATTTGGATTAAAAAAATGTATCTCAAACTTTTGGGTTCAAGACCTATTGAAGAAGAACATGAAATTATTCTAGATCATAATTATGATGGCATCAAAGAGTTGAACAACGATTTACCACCTTGGTGGCTCTACGGCTTTTATGCCACCATAATTTTTGGAGCCATCTATTTATTGAGATACCATGTTTTTAATGGTCAAAACCAATATGACGAATTGGAAATCGAATATGCCGAAGCCAATGCAGCTATTGAAGAATACAATAAAACCGCTAAAGATCGGGTCGATTTCAATTCGGTGGAATTGCTTACCGATGCATCGAGTCTTGCCAACGGAAAACAGATTTTTGAAACCACTTGTGTGGCCTGTCATAAAGCCGACGGGGGTGGTGGTATTGGACCAAACCTAACCGATAAGCATTGGATTTTAGGTGGTGGCATTAAAAACGTATTTAAAACCATTACAGAAGGCGGTCGCGATGGTAAAGGTATGATTGCTTGGAAACAAACCTATAAACCTTCTGAAATTGCTCAGGTTGCAAGTTATGTGCTTTCATTGCAAGGAACCACTCCAGCTGAACCAAAGGCAGCGGAAGGAGACCTTTGGGTTGATGAAAATGCCGGACCTCCTTCGGAAACAAATGAACAGGCATCAGATTCAACCCAAGTTGAAATGAACTAAACAAACAGGAAACCTAAAAAATTGGAAACACCAACGAACGAAAAATTTAGGGACTCTATTGGTACAATAACCGATGAAGGGGAACGCGCTTGGATATTTCCTAAAAAACCAAGTGGCAAACTGTATGAGTACCGTAAAATAGTGAGCTATTTTTTGATAGCATTTTTGTTTGCTGCACCATTTGTAAAAATTGGTGGACATCAATTTTTATTGTTCAATGTTCTGGAACGTCGTTTTAACATTTTTGGTTTTCCATTTTGGCCCCAAGACTTTCATCTTTTTGTAATCTCCATGATTATTGGAGTCATTTTCATAACCCTGTTTACGGTAGGTTTTGGGCGAGTGTTTTGTGGTTGGATTTGCCCACAGACCATTTTTATGGAAATGGTTTTTCGCAGAATTGAATATTGGATTGATGGTGACAGAGGTAAACAAATACGCTTGTCCAAACAAGCCTGGAACGCTGAAAAAATTGGAAAGCGCCTTTTAAAATGGCTCGTGTTTTTGGTCATTTCGTTTTTGATTGCCAATGTGTTTCTGGCCTATTTAATTGGAGGCGACAGGCTATTGCAATATGTAACAGAAGGACCGAATGAACATTTGGGAACCTTGTTCCCGCTTATCATTTTTACAGGGGTTTTCTATTTCATTTTTGCATGGTTCAGGGAACAGGTCTGCATTATAGCCTGTCCATATGGCCGGTTGCAAGGTGTTCTGCTTGACAATAAATCCATAGTTGTAGCTTATGACCATAAACGTGGTGAAGGTGAAAAAGGCAGAAAGTTGTTCAAAAAAAATGAAGACCGTTCAGCACTTGGTCATGGCGATTGTATCGATTGCTTTCAATGTGTAAATGTATGCCCAACAGGAATTGATATTAGAAATGGTACACAAATGGAGTGCGTTAACTGTACCGCCTGTATTGACGAGTGCGACCATATCATGGAAAGCGTCCATCTGCCAAAAGGACTGATCCGTTATGCCAGTGAAGATGAAATCGAAAAGAAAAGCAAATTTAAGTTCACCACCAGAATGAAAGGCTACACGGCTGTCCTAATCATTTTAACGGGAGTGTTAACGGGAATGCTGTTATTGAGAAATGAAGTTGAAGCACGTGTGTTGCGTTTACCGGGACAGTTATATGAGCACAAGGAAGGTGATATAATCAGCAATGTGTTTACATATAAGCTCGTAAACAAGACAAATCATGTGATAGAAGACGTGAATTTTAAACTCCGTAAGTATAAAGGTGTTGTTAAATTGGTGTCAACCCAAGATTACTTTACGGTTCCTGCACAAGGTTTGGCAGAAGGCACCTTGTTTATTGAAATTGATAAAAAAGATTTAACTGGCGATAAAAATAAACTGATGATAGAAGTGTACAGTCATGACCAATTGATTGAAACCACCACGGTGAATTTTTTAGGACCAAGAAGTTATAAATAATACAGGCCTGCCAGCCCCGAAGTCTCGGGGTTAAAAACCTGCCAGGTTTGAAGAATAAAGTTTAACTTAAAAAAGAGATTCCCACTTTCCTGTCTGCTGACAGGCAGGCGTGGGAACTAAAAAGATGAAAATTAATTGGGGAACAGGAATTGTACTGGCATTTATAGGGTTTATGTGCTTTATCCTATATTTTGTAATTAAGGTCAATACAGATAAGAAGTACGACCATGACCTGGTTGCTGAAGACTATTATAAATTGGAATTGGAGTTCCAAAACGATATCAATAAAGAATTGAATGCCAAAAACCTATTAGAAAACATTGACCTTAAAAAAACCGAGAATGGTTTATTAATAGCGTTTCCTGAAGACCTTATGACCAATAGCATCTCAGGAAAAGTGTTCCTATATAGACCATCCAATAAACAACTGGACTTTGAAGTGCCAATTTCATTGTCCGGCCATAATTTGCTCATACCTGACAAACGTTTATTGGATGGTCGTTGGAACATTAAAGTGGATTGGCAAT
>DASWKU010000395.1:0-5643 GCA_036396455.1 Flavobacteriaceae bacterium | reverse complement strand
AAAAAAATATCTAATTATTGGTGGATAACAGCCTATAATTTTGGACATCCCATTCATATAATGATGATAATCCACTAGGCTTCTTATACGGTCACAATTACCTTCAAATTGCTCTTGATAATGGGCTATGTCTTCATCGATGCTCAACTTCATTGCTTCAACATTTGGAAGTTTCATGTCCTTAGAAAAAATAAGGGCACAATATCTTGATTGCAATTCCATAATGGGAAACTGACTCCCAAAACAAGGTCTTGCCCATCCTATCCAAGCCAAACGATCTCCATAATCGGGATGGAACACGTGTTTGTATAAACTCCTTGGGTCACTAACCTGTAGTTCGGTTGGCATAAAATCACTTTTGTTATGATATCCAGTGGAAAATACTACAGCATCCACGTTTTCCAAAACATCTCCACTTTTGGAAACTAATTTTTTACCGCCATTTTCAACCCTCACAATATCGTCAACAACCTTACAACCATAATGTGCAATAGCTTTGGGCAAGGTCAAGGTTTTGGTGCCGTAAATGCCCCAAATACCTCTTTTGGCCTTCACTTTATCATTTAGATCGGCAAGAACATCAAAAACCGGATCTTTTCTGCCACGTTCCAGTTTCAATATAAAAGGGCTCAATTGTTTTCCATAGTCTCTTGGCAAATCCCAATAGCCTCGATGTGTTGATACATCGGTAGCATGTTCACCGCGTTTACGAGGTACAATCCAACCTGCAGATTCCCTTAAACTTACCCAAGATTGCTCTGCAACTTTGGCAATTTCATAAGCGACATCGGATCCTGATTCTCCACCACCAACCATTAGAACCCGTTTGCCCTTAAAGTTATCGGCATTCTTATAATCTCTTGAATGTAAATAGGAAATACTGGTCAGTTGTTCATGCCAATCTGGAAACCTCGGAATACTGTTATTGCCCGTAGCCAAAACAAGGCGTTCACAATCAAGACTTTCTCCAGATGCCAGTTTTATTTTCCAGGTCTTGTCCAATTGAATGGAAACAGATTCAACTTTTGCATTAAACCGTATGTTTTGAGTCACACCATAATGCCCAGCATAATCTTTCCAATATTGAACGGCTTCTTCTTTGATCCAAAAATGATGGCTTTTGCCTTCGCCTACCCAAAAATCGGAATACATGCTAAAGGTTACAGAAGATGTTAAAAGTAGATTGTCATAACTTTTGGAAAATGTTCCTCCAAGTTCTGAGGATTGTTCCAAACACAATACATCGCTAAACCCTTTTTCAAGCAGCTCTTTGGTGGCCACAATGCCTCCAGGTCCTGCTCCTATAACTATACAACTTTTCATAATTTCTTGCTTTAAATCATATTAATATTGACATCATTAAACAAAGACAAAATTTTTAAATCCGTATTCTGTAGCGGCTTTACATTCTGCATAAATTCATTTTTTAACTCTGGCGGTATAATCTCAATAATTTCACAAAACAAGAATTTAGGTGTTTCAAATGAGGCATCATTAACCCAAATATATGATAAAAATCCTAAACTAAATTCTTCGGTGGTATTAAAATCATTTTTAAGCCAATCGGGTAATTTAACCTTTACCGATCCCATATATTCCTTATCAAAATCAATATTAAAATCGCACAAGGTTTTCCCCAATAATCCTCCATTAATAATTTTATCATAGGCTTCTTTCAGTATTTCCCCTTTGATATTCAAAAATCTAACAATTGCCAAGGTTCTACACAAATTGTCTTCATCCTTCAATTCAACAATTCTAATGGTTTCATTCTGTTTTAAAATATGGAGTGATATGGGGCCAAATAATTGTTCTAATGTGTGTGTGTGCAAATTTTTATAGTTCATTAAAGGTCAACAATAATTACTTCCCAAGAGAGATTAAACAATTCAAAAATACGATAAAGTCATTCATACTACAACAATCATTTAAAGAATAACACTTAAGATTAAATTGAAACATCACTCTTCCTTTTTCTCTTCTTCTTTGGGTGGCAATTTGAAAACTTTTGGTTGCGGATCTAATGGTGCCAAGGTTTTGCCCTTAAAGGCAGGATGATTGGCTGGAATAAAATTAGCCCTAAAATTGAAGTATGCAAAAGGTACTGGATTTACAGGATCTCCATTGGTATGATGAATATTTCCCCTATACTGGCTTAAGTATTCCCAAACAATTTCCCCCTCTGGTGTAACCTCAAAAAATTGTCCTTTTGGACCTACAGTAATAAAGGTATTCCCATTTTTCATCCGTTGTGCCCCAGAAACAAAACTGCCGTAAAACGAGATGGTATCCTTTGCCATATATTTCCATTCCGGTTTTTTGGAACCAAAGCGTTTATTTTCCATGAATATGTAATTACCATTGCTGTCGGTTAAAGGTTTTATTTGATAAATGGCAGAATAATCAAGACTATCTTTTCTTTCTCTTCCTGAAATATCATTATTAAAGAAGGTCAAACTGCCTTCTCCAGGATGTCCCTTTTCGATCCAACGAATATCATGCTGACCAAAAGACTGTTGATCCAACGAATCTCCTTGACGGTAATTTTGTGGATTCCCCCATCGGTATAGAAAATCGCCTCCTTTTCCCCAACGCCCTCCTCTGTGCCCAGCGGCTTCTTCTGTCGTGGTACTATGGTCAATGATAAATACTTCGTTTAATGAAGGTGAACTAAACGCTATTTGATCCAAATCTTCATTATAATTTATGGCATTAAGATGATATACATCTGAGCCTCGATTGTCTAAGGTTGTATTCCTTCTGGCCCGATGCATTTTATGCAACACGTCCAAACTATCCTGGGTAATGGGTTCTGGCAATTCTTCGCCCTGATTGAAATCCAACAGCTCTGGATGGTCAGCAACTACTCCATAATTATCTTTTCCAGAATCAAAATCCTGGATCAAATGGTCCCAAATATGCCATTCCCAAACCACTTTGCCATGGGTTTTATCCAGTGGCTGTATCTCTACTATTCTTGAGGTCCAAAGCCCAGCTTTTGGGGTCAATTCAGGTTTTCTCCCAGCCTGTATGACCTCTTCAGCAGACCTTGCTTCCCATGCGATTGACAATACATTTCCGTTAGGCATTATGGCAATGTCATGGTGGGCAAGATACTCTTCGGTGGCATATTCAAAATCCCAAAGCATTTTACTGTCCCAACTAATTTTTTGAATCCTTCCTGCCTCTCCTCCCCCTGCAAATACTGGAAAATCCGGGTCTATAGAAAGACAACTGATAGAGCCATCATCATTTAAATAAGGACTAAGAATACCATAGTTACCTTTCCATTCGTGGACCACTTCTCCCTTACGGTTTATAAGATAAACTGAAGCCGAATTTGATGGAACAAACATGACAAAGCCCTCTGCCAGATTATCTGACGTTTTGGTAAGGCCTCTGGGAATATAGAACCCAAACATGTTTCTGTCCTTTTTTTCAGGAGGTTGAGCCGTAGTGCTTTGAAAGCTACAATTAAAAAGGATGGAAAAAGCAATTAAAAGGGCCGGCAAGTGACTGTGATTTTTCATAATTAGATGCATTGTAGTCAATTAAAATTCACCATTTTTTATTATGGGGTTTTTTTGTCTTCTTCTTTTTTCTTTTCTTCCTTTGGAGGTAATTTAAAAATTGGAGGTTGGGGGTCCAATGGAACTAAAATTTGATCCTTAAATGCGGGATGGTCTACCGGAATAAAATCGGCCCGAAAATTAAAGTATGCAAAAGGTATTGGATTCATTTCATCTCCATTAGGGTGATGTATGTTCCCTCTAAAATGATTCAGAAATTCCCATACAATCTCTCCCTCAGGTGTAACCTCAAAAAATCGTCCTTTTGGACCTACCGCAATAAAGGTATTCCCATTTTTCATCCGTTGTGTCCCGGAAACAAAACTTCCATAAAACGAGATGGTATCCTTTGCCATATATTTCCATTCAGGTTCTTTGGGACCAAAGCGTTTGTTTTCCATGAGCACGTAATTACCCTTACTATCTGTTAAAGGTTTTATTTGGTAAATGGCAGAATAATTAAGACTATCTTTTCTTTCTCTTCCTGAAATATCATTATTGAAGAAGGTCAAACTACCCTCTCCCGGATGTCCTTTCCCAATCCAGCGTACATCATGCTGCCCGAAAGACTGTTGATCTAAAGAATCCCCTTGGCGATAGTTCTGTGGATTTCCCCAACGATATAGAAAATCCCCACCTTTCCCCCAACGGCCACCATGATGGGTGGCAGCTTCTTCAGATGTTGTACTATGATCTATAATAAATACCTCACTTAAATGCGGAGAACTGAACACTATTTGGTCCAACGCCGCATTGTAATTAACAGCGTTTAAATGGTAGGCATCCGAGCCCTGATTGTCAACGGTTTGATTTCTCCAAACCCTGTGCATTTTATGCAATACTTCCATGCTGTCCTGTGAAATCGGTTTAGGCAATTCTTCCGCCACATTAAAATCCAATCGTTCCGGATGTGCGGCGACATCGCCATAATTACCTTTTTCAGCATCGAAATCCTGGATCAAATGGTCCCAAAGATGCCATTCCCACACCACCTTTCCATGGGTTTTGTCCAAAGGTTCAACCTCCACAATTGAAGATGTCCAAAGACCTGCTTTTGGAGTCAACTCAGGCTTTCTTCCCGCTTGTATGACTTCTTCAGCAGACCTTGCTTCCCACGCAATTGCCAACACATTTCCATTGGGCAGAACTGCAATATCATGATGGGCCAGATGCTCTTCATTGGCATATTCAAAATCCCAAAGCATTTTGCTGTCCCAACTAATTTTTTGAATCCTTCCTGCCTCTCCTCCTCCTGCAAATACCGGGAAATCTGGGTCCGTAGAAAGACAACTGATAGAGCCATCATCATTTAAATAGGGACTAAGAATAGCATAATTCCCTTTCCATTCGTGAACAACCTCACCCTTACGGTTTATGAGGTACACAGAAGCCGAATTTGTTGGAACAAACATGACATAACCATCCGCAAGGTTATCGGAAGTTATGGTAAGGCCTCTTGGAATGTAAAGTCCAAACATGTTCCTGTCTTGGCCTTGTGGTTGGGCAAAAATTTCTTGAAAACTAATTAAAATCAAAAAAGCGACGAATAGGGCTGAAAATTTACTGTAATTTTCCATAAAGAATGTTTTAGTTGGTTGGTAAACAAACCATAAAAAAACAGGCCAAAAAAAACGTAAATCTAGGGCTAGACTATAATGACGTACTGAACGATTTTTCGTGCCGGTTGACGTTGACCAAGATATAAAAAAAAAAATTGATTTTACACCACATGAAAATGTTAATGTTAGGCCTTTTTTAAATCAATTCCTATTTGGCCCATTTTACATTAAAATGAAGGTTTCTAGGGTAAAAACACTGCCTGTCATCGCAGGCTTGATAATACAAATAGCCTTTTAATTCTGGTGCTTTGTTTGAGGTCGTCCTTTGTTCCAACAGCAATGTGACCTCCAAATCGTTGCTCAATACTTCACATTTCAGTTGGTCTAAAGTTATGGTTTCCCTATTGACTTTTGAAAACTGATAATTCAGTATTTTGTAACCATCAGGCACATCAAAATGGACTTCGGTGGGAATTAAATTGTTGTCAAAAATCTTTTCGGATTGAATATGGTAA
>DASWKU010000394.1:0-1562 GCA_036396455.1 Flavobacteriaceae bacterium | reverse complement strand
GTTGTTTATAGGTGAGTTGGAAATAAACGAAATAATTGTAGAGTTTATAATTAACTTCATAACCATAATCAATATTTGGTTGATAATCAATCTGCATTTCGTACAGATTTGGATTATAGGCATAAGGTTGTAGAACACGTTCGTTCCAAGCCTGCACCAAAATCCTGTTTCTACTTTCCAAATAGGATTGCGAATAATATCCCTCTGGTTTTGCAACAGATGCCAGCCATGTATTAAATCCAGGTTCGATGATGATAATTTCATATTCAAGATCATCATTGGCAATCCTAACGGTGTCCTTTTCAGTGGTATTGGATTCCGAATGGGTACTGGCCAAACTATGGGATGGGCCACAACTCCAAATAAGTCCGGAAATCAACAAAATGGCAACAAATGTTTTCATGGCTTAGCTTTTTACTAAAAATACAAAAAATATGACCATTTGGATTTATTTTAAGGTATTTTAACATGCAAAAAAGCCCTTGATTGGTCCAATCAAGGGCTTTTAAATTATTTTATGTTGTTAACTTAAACCTTTTCTGTTTTTAAAATACTTATGATTTGTGAAGCCAACTCGGTTCCAATTCGGTCTTGGGCTTCGTTGGTTGCGGCTCCAGTATGAGGTGTAAGGGATAGTGCGGAATTCATGAGCAATTGAATGTCCGGTTTAGGTTCTTTTTCAAAAACGTCCAAAGCGGCACGGGCCACTTTGCCGTCCTGTATGGCTTGTACCAAAGCGACTTCATCAATCACACCACCTCTTGCGGCATTGACTATAATGACACCATCCTTCATCACTTTGAATTCCTCTTTGCCAATCACATATTCCTTTTGGGCAGGAACATGCAAAGTAATAAAATCGGATTGTTTGATGACTTCTTCTTTTGAAATGGTTTCAATTTCAAAGTTTAAGGTCTGCCCATCAAAAAAGTCCAATTCCAAATTCGCCTTTTCGATAAAGGGGTCATAAGCGATCACTTTCATGCCCGCTCCAATGGCAACTTTAGCTGTGGCTTGTCCAATTCGTCCAAAACCAAATACACCCAAGGTTTTACCTTTCAATTCCGTTCCCTTTGCGTATGCTTTTTTAAGTTCTCCAAATTTGACATCGCCTTCCAAAGGCATTTCTCTATTGGAATTGTGCAAAAACCTGACCAGTCCAAATAAATGGGCAAATACCAATTCGGCAACCGAATGTGAAGAAGCCGCTGGGGTATTGATCACATGCAATCCTTTACTTTCGGCATATTCAACATCAATATTGTCCATACCAACACCGCCACGTCCAATGATTTTCAGCCCAGGACATGCGTCAATTAAATCCTTTCGAACCGTTGTTGCACTTCTTACCAAAAGCACGACTATGTCATTAGAGTTGATATAATTTGCCAATTGTTCTTGAGCAACCATAGTCGTGATCACTTCAAATCCTCCTGCTTCCAAAGCTTTAATACCGCTTTTTGAAATTCCGTCGTTTGCTAATACTTTCATAAAAAAAATCTATTTTTTTATTCCCACGAAAGTGGGAATCTAAATTAATATTTCATGCACCCCAATAATTT
>DASWKU010000393.1:0-19049 GCA_036396455.1 Flavobacteriaceae bacterium | reverse complement strand
ATTGTTTCCCATGAATTATCAGTGCTTCCATCATCAATAAAAATGATTTCGTAAGAAAAACGATTGGATTGCATGACGTTTGCAATCCAATCGTATAGTTCATTTAATGACTCCTGTTCGTTAAGTAGCGGTATGACCACTGATATGTTCATGTAAATACTTTCTAAATTCTTTGTTCAAAAATAAAGAAATTATTTAAGCATGCCTATTATTCTTTTTTCATTACCAATCCACCAATTAGAGACCAAATTAACCCGAAAAACATACTCAACCCAATCCAAAGCGCTGAACCTACCAACGGGCTCATGAACATTTCAGCAACTTTCATTTGTTGATCGACCATTTCTTGTGTCGCATTGGGAGCTTCAAGCATTTTATCCCTTACAACTTCTTTCATTTGCCCCATGAACTCTGGGTCAATGATATAGCTGAATATAAGGATATATATTGCGTACACAATGGCACTAATTGCAGCAATTACAAGGCCGAGCTTTATTGCTTGCCCCAGGCTCAATACATTGGCATTTTGTTTTTTAAATTGGCTTATGGCGTAAAAAATCACTACAGGAAAAATGATGTAGTATAACCATTGAGGCCATTGTTTGCCTTCAAGAGCCATTCCAGTCACATAGGTTATTACTCCAATTAGAATCATAATGACGCCTAAAATGACCCCATAGTTCATGGCAAATTTGCCAACAGTTGGTTTTTGTGCTTCCATAAAAATTTGTTTAAAGATTAATCGTTTTGTTAGTATGAATTTATATTCAATTGTTACAATAAAGGTAAGCAATAAAAAATAAAATAAAGTATTGCTTGTTTGCAAAAAATACTTAAATTTGCAGCTCGAAAAAAGTAAAGATTATTAAGTTTAAGGCGATGAAAAAAGGAATACATCCACAAAATTATAGACTTGTAGCATTTAAGGACATGTCCAATGAAGACGTGTTTTTGGCAAAGTCAACAGCTGAGACCAGTGAAACTTTAGAAGTTGATGGCGTAAAATACCCATTGATCAAACTTGAGATTTCCAGAAGTTCACACCCATACTATACCGGTAAATCCAAATTGGTCGATACTGCTGGACGTATCGATAAGTTCAAAAACAAATACGCTAAATTTAAAAAATAAGTTTAGTCTCACACTATAAACAAAGCCTTCAGGAATTATCTCGAAGGCTTTTTTGTTACCCATAATTACACTACTTTTGAATGATACCATAACGTGTTTTTGAAGTTGAAGCAATGCACTTTTAACTTCTAACTTTTAACTTTTGACTTTAAATGAACTATATATTATTTGATGGTCCTTCGCGTAACACTTTGCTGCCATTCACCTACACAAGGCCGGTTGCAGACATTAGGATTGGGATTTTGACCATTCGAGAAAAATGGGAAACCTATTTGGGTTTTACCACTACAACCCTTACCGAAGATTACCTTTCAGAAAAATATCCTATGGTTGAAATGGATGAGAATGTGATGATCAACGCATCGTATCTCCCAAATTCCGAACTTTCTGAAATGGTCAAAAACCTAGAAGAGAATCAGGCCATTTTTAAAGGCGAAGATGTGATTGCTTTTTTTTCGAAGGAAACCCAGGATAATATTGATTTTGAACATTATGAAGCCATCGAATTTAATGACGACCTGATCAAAATAGAACATACTTGGGATATTTTCCGAAAAAATGGTGAGGCACTTACTGAAGATTTTGAATTGATTACCAAAGGCCGAAAATCACAACCCATACCAAGTTCCAATCGCGTAATCGATGCCAGTAATGTTTTTATTGAAGAAGGTGCAAAACTGGAATTTGCCATACTCAACGCTTCTACTGGACCTATATATATTGGCAAAGATGCCGAAATTATGGAAGGTAGTATCATTCGTGGTCCTTTTGCATTATGTGAAGGTTCTACATTAAAATTAGGCACTAAAATTTATGGGCCAACTACCGTAGGGCCTTTTTGCAAGGTTGGCGGTGAGGTCACCAATGCTGTTTTATTTGCTTACTCCAATAAAGCCCACGAGGGTTATTTGGGAAATTCGGTGTTGGGCGAATGGTGCAATATAGGAGCTGATACCAATACTTCAAATTTAAAGAACGATTATTCCCAAGTACGTCTTTGGGATTATCAAACCGAAAGTTTTGCAAAAACGGGATTGCAGTTTTGTGGCCTTATGATGGGAGACCATAGCAAATGTGGCATAAACACCATGTTCAATACGGGAACTGTGGTTGGCGTAAGTGCCAATATTTTTGGAAGTGGTTTTCCCCGTAATTTTATTCCAAGTTTCAGTTGGGGAGGCCATGGCGGATTTACAACCTATCTTACCAAAAAAGCCTTTGAAGTGGCTAAAATAGTGATGTCCCGACGTGATGTTGAATTTTCAGAGCAGGATGCTGAGATTTTGGAACATGTTTTTGCGGCAACTAAAAAATATAGGAGAGATTAACCCCAAAAAACAGATTGGAAATTTTACTTCTATGTTTTATGGGAAAACAATTTTATGAAATTTCATACAAGTGATAGGATATATCAATACGGAGATGTGCATTTTGTCTAAAAGATAGGTACAATTAGGCTAGGTTTTAATTTTTTATTTAAATTTCACGCAATTTTAATTTTAGCCTGCAAAGAATGATCAAAAATCTTTTCGCGAATGCCACTAAGTTTACATTTGTTTTCTTTACAATTCTACTAATTGATATTTTAGTAAAGTTATATTGTCCTATATTTCCCTATAGATTTATCTCTAAACCCTTTGTGATACTACTTTTGTTTAGCTACTATCATAAAAATAAAACAGGCGAAAATAATAAAAAGCATTTGTGGATGTTTTTAGGGTTAACCTTTTTTCTTATTGGGGATATATTAATTATAAATCATGTAAATATTGTTTTTTTAGGATTGAGCTTATTCTTTTTTTCAATTGGAAAAGTGTGTTTTTGCCTTAAGTTTTCGCACAAAAAAGATTTTAATGTCTTAAGATTGGTTCCCTTTTCAATTATTATGTTTGCCTATGCGGTTTTTTTGATCAGTGTAGTCCTCAATGGGCTTAAGGAATTTTTGGTGCCTGTCCTGGTCAGCTTTTTTTTGTCATTATTGTTGTTTCAATTTGCGTACTTAAGAAAAGGAGTGTTTAACAAAAAGAGTTACAGATATGTGTTTCTGGGAGTGATGATATACATTTTGAGCGAAAGTATAATGGCAGTAAAAACGTTTAGGCAAGACCTGCCATTTGAGGATTTTTCAATTATGATGCTTTACGGTACAGCGATGTACTTTATAGTTTTAGGGGCCGTTAAGGAACGACCATGTACAATCAATCTTTCTTAACATGTTTCAATTCCAACAAATTTATGGGATTGATTCCCAGACCTTTCACATTTTTTCTTGTAAACCTGACCACTTCGTCATAAAATAAAGGCACCATGATCGCTTTATCCATAGCCAAGGAATCCATGGTTGTATATAAATGTTTTCGTTCTTCAATGTTTGTTATGGTAAACGCTTTATTATACAAACTATCCAATAGCTCATTTTTAAAGTGGAAATAATTTGAGCCCTTCGGAGCGAAGTTTTTACTGTAAAATATCGACAGATAATTTTCGGCATCCAAATAGTCGGCTACCCACGAACTTCTGAACATATCGATTTTACCGTTAGATCTGGCACTTCTTAAGGTGGCTTCAGGCATGACATCTACCTTAATTGTCAAACCTGTTTTTTCAAGCTCCTGTTGTAAAAATTCGCAAAAACTTAAGTAATTATTAGTGGTGGTCAAGGTGATTTCCGGATTGGAAATACCGCTTTCTTTTTTGAACTGTTCTACCAATTGTTTCGCTTTTTCAGGCTGATATGTAAAACCAATAGATTCTTCATGACCTGGAAGCCCAATAGGGATAAATCCACCGTTGGCAGGATTGCCTATACCATTGCGCAAGTAAATCATCATTTTTTTTCTGTCAAAGCCATAATTGATAGCTTTCCTAATAAGTTCCGATTGTATTTCGGGTGTTTCAGAATCTAAATAAAAACCTAAATATTCAGTATTTAAATAGGGACCGCGAATCATATTGACGTCTTTCGCATACAGGTCCCGCAATTGACCAACTGCAGTCAATATTTCGTCTTTGTAAGAAGCGTCCAATCCAGAAACATAATCGATGTTGCCCTGTGCAAATTGTAAAAATTCACTTTGCTTGTCAGGCAAAAAGGTAAGTGAAACGGCCTCTAAATAAGGCAAGGGGTTTCCAACAGAATCTTTTTCAAAATACAATTTATTCTTTCTAAGAACCAGTTTAATGTTTTCTTCCCAACGTTTAAATTTAAAAGGGCCTGTTCCAATAGGGTTGGATCTAAAGCTGCTGCCATAGTGCCCAACAATTTCTTTTGGAACAACCGAACAGTATTTCATGGTAAGCAAACCTATAAAAGCTGGAAATGGTTGCTTTAATTCTATTTGCAAGACGGTATCGTTTATGGCCTTAAAATCGTCCACTTTGTTCAAGACCCAACTTCCGGGAGCGGCAATTTTATCATCCCTTAACCGGTTGAGGCTATATTCAAAATCCTTTGCAACCACCACCCTTGTTGAATCTTTTCCAAAAAGTTCATGCTTATGAAAATAAACGTCATTACGCAAATAAAATGTATAGGTTTTGGCGTCTTCAGAAATTGTCCAGCTTTTTGCGATGCAAGGTTCAATGTTTAAAGCGTTATCGAGTTGCACAAGCCCATTGAATAATTGATTATTGATCGAATTATCTTGCAAAGTCCGTGAAAATGCAGGATCCAAAGTGTTTATGCCGGCATGTTCGTTATATCTAAAAACCAGATGATCTTTATCGGGATTGGAGCCACTTCCGCAGGAAAAGAAGATGAAGAACATGCAACTTGTTGATAAATAGCATATTGTTTGTGTTAAATGCCTTGAAACATGTTTTATCATATAATTTTTTAATTGTAAATTTGCCGTCCCGTCCCGATAGCTATCGGGACGGGATAAAAATACAAGAATGAACGCTAGAAAAAAAGTCGCATTTTACACTTTGGGCTGTAAACTTAATTTTTCGGAAACCTCTACCATTGCAAGAGGTTTTACCGATGAAGGTTTTGACCGTGTTGATTTTTCTGAAAAGGCCGATATTTATGTGATCAATACCTGTTCGGTAACCGAAAATGCGGACAAGCGTTTTAAAACCATTGTTAAACAGGTGCAAAGAACAAACCCTGATGCTTTTGTGGCCGCGGTTGGTTGTTATGCCCAACTTAAACCACAGGAATTGGCCGATGTAAATGGTGTGGATTTGGTTTTGGGCGCTACCGAAAAATTCAACATTACAAGCTATATTAATGACTTATTAAGTCACCCCGAGCGTAGTCGAGGGGTTGGCGAAGTGCATTCTTATGAAATTGAGGAAGCCGATTTTTATGTTGGGAGCTATTCCATTGGAGACAGAACGCGGGCTTTTTTAAAAGTTCAGGACGGCTGTGATTATAAATGTACGTATTGCACCATTCCATTGGCCAGAGGGATTTCGAGAAGTGATACCATGGAAAATGTGTTGAAAAATGCCAAGGAGATTTCTGAACAAAATATCAAGGAAATTGTCCTTACCGGAGTGAATATTGGAGATTATGGCAAAGGTGAATTTGGAAACAAAAAACACGAACACACTTTTCTGGACTTGGTAAGGGCATTGGATAAGGTTGAAGGGATTGAAAGATTGCGAATTTCATCCATAGAGCCTAATCTTTTAAAAAATGAAACCATAGATTTGGTTTCGAAATCAAGAGCTTTTGTGCCACATTTTCATATTCCCTTGCAAAGTGGAAGCAATGCCATTTTAAAGCAAATGAAGCGTCGCTACACCAAAGAATTGTATGTGGAGAGGATTTCAAAGATTAAGGAAGTTATGCCAAATGCCTGTATTGGAGTGGATGTTATTGTTGGCTTTCCAGGTGAAACCGATGAGCATTTCTTGGAAACCTATAATTTTTTAAATGCATTGGATATTTCGTACCTACATGTGTTCACTTATTCTGAAAGGGATAATACTGAAGCAGCCATGATGGAAGGCGTTGTACCCATGAATGTTAGGAATAAACGCAGTAAAATGCTCAGGGGATTGTCGGTTAAAAAAAGAAGGGCTTTTTATGAAAGTCAGATTGGAAGCACTAGAACCGTGTTGTTTGAAGGTGAAAATAAAACAGGCTATATTCACGGATTTACAGAAAACTATGTTAAAGTAAAAGCACCTTGGAATCCAGAATTGATCAATACCCTTCATGAAGTGGAACTGACTAAAATTGATGATGACGGTTTGGTGAGGTTTGATTTCGTTAAACAATGCATGACCATTTAAATAACAGCAAATCCATTTAGACGAATTTTGAAGGGTTTAAACGGTTTTTTTTCATGGAAGTTTAGTATTGCCGTAAAATTGATGAATCAAAGGTTTCATTACTAAGGCCCCAAATTTATTGGTTATGAAAAAAAATCTAAAACTTTTATCCATTCTACTTTTTATATCTTTCTTTTCATCTTGTTCTAAAGATGAGATTAATCAAAACAGTGAATTGTTGGGGGTTTGGGAGCGAAGTGACCATAGTGCTAATTCTACAAATACATATAGATTGGTTTTTGGTCCAAATAATACAGGTTTGAGAATCCATTCAAATGTATTTGATTCTGGAGAAGTCATTTCTGTTGCAACTTCTTTTGATTGGAACCTAAATGATAATAAAGTAAGGCTTTCTGAGAATGATATATTTGAGGATATTTATCTAATAAATTCTGATGGGAAACAGGTTTTGAGCACGGAGGACGATTTACTTTTGGATAAAGTATCAAATGATTATTCACCATATTACTAACAAACAACAGCTAAACTGTTTTTATAAAAAAATCCGAAGCTAAAACCTTCGGAATTTTATTTCCAAATAATTGATCCCGTCCCGATAGTTATCGGGAGCCATCGGGATTGGAATTTGATTTTTCAGAACTTTATATTCTAATGCCCACGGGCAACATTTTTTTGTATTTTCTGTTTCTGCGAATAAATTTCGCAATTTCAGGGCTAGTTGGGACAACACAGATATTGCGTTCACCAATGTTTTCAAAAACCATCGTTAAAAACTCTTCTTCAAAATCCTCGGATTTTATGGAATCAGGAATAATGAGTTTCGTTAAAAAAATCTTTCGATCTTGAAGTGAATATTCAATTTTTGCCAATTGTTCGTCAACTTTTAGTTCATATTGACGTAAAAAATCATTGTCTATTAGTTCAGCTGCATCGGTCATGATATTTTTGTTTTTTAATTCAATGGTAGTGTAGAAAAGCTATTTTGTATAGCTTTGCACTGCAAAAGTACAAAAAATATTGCAAACTGTAAAGACAAGCCTCTGTAAATGCTTATAAAATAAACCTTTACTAATAAGTTGGTGTTTGGTTTTTTATTAGACTTGCCAAAACAGTTAATTTCAATTAATGGATCAGAACATCATACATGTATATTTTATGCCAGGAATGGCGGCAAATCCATCTATTTTTGAATATATAAAACTTCCTGAACATCAATTTGAAATGCATTTTTTGGAATGGTTGATTCCTTTTAAAAATGAGACTTTAGAGAAATATGCAAAACGTATGGTTGAGAAAATCGAACACCAACGTCCAGTATTGATTGGCGTATCCTTTGGAGGTATTTTGGTACAGGAAATGTGCAAATTTTTGGAATTGAAAAAATTAATTGTAATTTCTAGCGTTAAGTCAAAGGAAGAACTGCCAAAACGATTGAAAGTTTTAAAAGTCACCAAGGCCTACAAAATTTTGCCAACCCAATTGATTGCGAACATAGAACTTTTGGCAAAGTTCGTATTTGGAAAAACCATAACCAAAAGAATTGAACTTTATCAAAAATATCTCTCGGTCAGGGATAAGCGTTATTTGGATTGGGCAATACAACAGATCATTTTTTGGGAGCAGGAAAATCCTAATCCAAAAGCCACATATATTCAGGGTGATAGAGACGCTGTTTTTCCACATTCATGCCAAGGACATTGTATCATTGTTAAAGGTGGTACTCATATTATGATCATTAATAAGCATAAATGGTTTAATGAGCATTTGCCAGAACTTATACTTAACTAATTTTGAAAGAATTACTTTAATTTTCTACTTTTATAAAAAATTTATATTATGAAAAGCATCAAAAATATTTTGGCAATTGTGGGTCTGGTGTGTGTGTCTGGGTTATTTATTTTTGCGGTTCAAAAAGCCCCATCAGATGATAATTTGGAAACAGACTCTAAATTAATTAATGACTATAATGTGTATGCCTTATCTATTCCAGATCATTTGGATTTTGCTGGGGAAACGGTACCACTTAACGATCCAGACGTTTACGAGCGCATGGATCGGGAACTTCTTGTAAATACCTATTGGCAGTCGAATGGCTTATTAATGTTTAAGCGAGCCGAAAAATGTTTTCCAATTATCGAACCTATTTTAAAAAAGAATGGAGTTCCTGACGATTTTAAGTATTTGGCAGTGATTGAAAGTGGATTGAGCAATGTGGTTTCACCGGCAGGCGCAAGAGGAGTTTGGCAAATCATGCCAGCTACAGCAAAGGAAAATGGACTGGAAGTCAATGATAATGTAGATGAACGCTATCATCTTGAAAAAGCCACAGAGGTTGCCTGCAAGTATCTATTAAAATCTAAAAAGGATTTGGGGTCATGGACTTTGGCTGCCGCTGCCTATAATGGCGGAAATGCTGGAATTTCCAAACGTTTGGAAGAACAACAGGTGACCAATTATTATGATTTGTTGTTGGGTGAAGAAACAGGACGTTATCTCTTTAGAATAATAGCTTTGAAAGAGATTTTTAGCCATCCCCAACAGTATGGATTTAACTTTACCGAAAAAGATTTGTATAATAATATTCCAACATATACGGTAAAAGTTGATACTGCAGTGACCGACTTTGCAGCCTTTGCCAAAGGCTTTGGAATCAACTACAAAATCTTAAAAATACATAACCCTTGGTTAAGAGAACCACAACTTAATAACAAAACGAGAAAAGTATATACTATTGAAATCCCTAAAGACGGCTATTATTCAAAACCATAAGGCTTTTTTTAATAATCCTTTTCGTCGGGTTCATCGTCTAAAGTTGTAATGGTCCCTTTTGGTGAATTATCGTTTTCAAATATTAAAAACGCTATTCTTTTATAAGTATCCGTAAAAGAAATGTCTGGAGTGTTAATGGTTTCTTTATAAAGTTCAAATTTTTTGTTTATGGAAACAAGCTGCTTATTATTTGAAACATAAAAGCAAGCAGGTGCACCAAAGGAATGCTTAAATGTGCTGACTATGTTTTCACTTTCATTTTTTGTTTCATCAACATAAGTCAGGATAATATCTTTACTATATTCTTTTTCCAATTGTTTTACATTTTTTAATGTATCCCAATAGAGCACAATAATGTCTATTTGATTTTTAAATTGTGTAGCCATTGTGTTTATGGATTCAATTTCTTCTTCTTTTTGAATATACCATGATGTATTTGTAATGAGCAAAAAAGGGTTTTTTAAGCTATCGGTTTCAATACTGCCTTTAGGAATTTTTTTGAGCTTTAAGTTCGGAATATAAGTTCCTTTTAAATGAAATTTCATGAGGGAGTCAAATAAAAATTCAGCGCGCTCAAATTCATGATTGGTTATGGCTTCACTACTTTCTTTATGATAAGGCACTAAATATTTAGAGAGGGCATCATCAAAATATACTTTCGATTCTTGAGGGAAGGCCAAAAGTATACTTCCAAGCGAAAGTAATGTAAACAATAATTTCATGTTTACGTGTTTAGGTTAAGTTAAGGCATAATAAATTTAAACAAAGAGACAATAAAAGGCAAAATTATTCGTTGAAGGCACTTTATTTGTAAGTTTTAGATTACTTTAATAAAATTTTCTTACAAAAAAAAGCACTGTAAAACAGTGCTTTATGATAATTGGGAAAGTAGTTTTACCTACGTCTCATATTTCTATTTCCGTAATGTTGATTTGGGATTGATACTTTTTTCATTTGCTGTTTCATCATTTTTATTTGCTCAGCAAGTAAATTTCTTTTATCCAATTTCTGTGCTTCGCCCAATAGTTTTTGGGCTTCTTGGGGCCTTCTTTTACTAAAGGCTATACCCGCCAAATTCAATTTGGCCATGGCAAGATCATGATCCATTGAAAGGCCAAATTCAACAGCTTTCTTAAAATATTTCTCAGCCTCGTTCATGTTGGTTTGGGACACCATGATACCCTGTAAAAAATTATAGTAACCTTGCTGTTTTTTTACCAAAGCATTGGTCGGGTTCTTAATTTTGCTTAACCATTTTTTGGCACCTTCAAAATCTTGTTTTCGCAATCTTAAAAAGGCCAAAAGGATAAATTCATTTTTAAAATAAAAAAACACAAAAATCAACGAAAGAAGAATGTACATAATGCCATTGCCGATGTTTCCTTCGGTAAATTGATAAATGGCAAATCCAAATATCAACACGGCAATGGTCATTTTTATATTTTTATTATACATGGTACTTAATTTAAGTGAGCAAAGGTAATAAAAACTATTAAAAATATTTTTAAAATTAGGTTTGGAAGAGTAAAAAGTCTTTGTATATTTGCACGCAGTTTTGGAAAAGGGATTCAAAACTATTTTACGATATAGAATAAGATTTTTTAAAGATAAAGGACAATGAGTAAAAGAACGTTTCAACCGTCAAAAAGGAAGAGAAGAAACAAACACGGTTTTAGAGAAAGAATGGCTACTGCCAATGGTAGAAAAGTTCTAGCTAGTAGAAGGGCTAAGGGGAGAAAGAAATTGTCTGTGTCGACTGAATCAAGACATAAGAAATAATGATTAACAATTGTTAATATTTAAAGGTGTTGCTTAGGTGTAACGCCTTTTTTTACACCTATTTGATACCTATTTTTGAAGACTTAAAGTTGATGTAATGCCAAAAAACAAAAATTTAAAATCTATACTTATTATTGGATCAGGACCCATTATCATAGGTCAAGCTTGTGAATTCGATTATTCAGGAACCCAGGCACTTCGATCACTTCGCGAAGATGGAATTGAAACCATTTTGATCAATTCCAATCCTGCAACCATAATGACCGATCCAACAATGGCAGATCATGTATATTTATTGCCCTTGACCACAAAATCAATATTGAAAATATTGAATGAACACCCACAAATAGATGCGGTGTTGCCAACCATGGGCGGACAAACAGCCCTTAATTTATGTATTGAAGCTGATGAAAAAGGAATATGGAAGGATTTTAATGTAGACATAATAGGGGTTGATATTGAAGCCATAAATATTACCGAAGACAGGGAGCAATTTAGGGAATTGATGTTAAAAATTGGAGTGCCAATGGCACCTCAAGCAACAGCCAATTCTTACTTAAAGGGTAAGGAAATTGCCCAGGAATTTGGGTTTCCGTTGGTCATTAGAGCTTCCTATACCCTTGGTGGATCAGGTGCATCTTTTGTACATAAAGCAGAGGAATTCGATGAACTTTTAACCCGTGGTCTGGAAACGTCGCCAATACATGAGGTCATGATCGATAAGGCGTTGATTGGCTGGAAAGAATATGAGTTGGAACTTTTGAGGGACAAAAATGACAATGTGGTCATTATTTGTACTATTGAAAACATGGACCCAATGGGAATCCATACTGGCGATTCAATAACAGTTGCACCGGCAATGACGTTATCTGATACTGCTTTTCAACGCATGCGTGATATGGCCATCCATATGATGCGAAGCATTGGAGATTTTGCCGGTGGATGTAACGTTCAATTTGCCGTTAGTCCAGACGAAAAAGAAGAAATCATAGCCATCGAAATCAACCCTCGTGTGTCACGTTCTTCGGCATTGGCAAGTAAAGCAACTGGATACCCCATTGCAAAAATTTCCGCCAAATTAGCAATTGGTTACAATTTAGACGAATTAAATAACCAAATCACAAAGTCAACATCAGCCTTGTTTGAGCCTACTTTGGATTATGTTGTGGTAAAGATTCCACGTTGGAATTTTGATAAATTCGAAGGTTCAGATAGAACATTAGGGCTTCAAATGAAATCAGTAGGAGAGGTAATGGCCATTGGCCGTTCTTTTCAGGAGGCGCTTCATAAAGCAACACAATCTTTGGAGATTAAACGTAATGGCTTGGGCGCCGACGGGAAAGGCTATAAAGACTACAACCAGATCATCGAAAAATTGACCTATGCAAGTTGGGACCGTGTTTTTGTAATTTATGATGCCGTTCAAATGGGAATTCCGTTGAGCAGAATACATGAAATCACTAAAATTGACATGTGGTTTTTAAAGCAATATGAAGAACTACATTATCTTGAAAAAGAAATTTCAAAATTCACGATTGACACCATTGAACGTGATTTGTTGTTGGAAGCCAAACAAAAGGGATATGGTGACCGACAAATAGCACACATGTTAAAGTGTCTGGAAAGTCAGGTTTATAAAAAGCGGGCAGAACTTAAAATTAAACGTATTTACAAACTAGTCGATACCTGTGCGGCAGAGTTTAAAGCACAAACCCCATATTATTATTCAACTTTTGAAGATGATATTGAAACGGCTGATGGTAATCGTTATGTAGATAACGAAAGTCAGGTTACAAATAAGAAAAAAATTATAGTACTGGGTTCCGGACCCAATAGAATCGGCCAAGGAATCGAGTTTGACTATTGTTGTGTCCACGGTGTTTTGGCAGCATCTGAATGTGGCTACGAAACCATCATGATCAACTGCAATCCAGAGACTGTTTCTACCGATTTTGACATATCGGATAAACTTTATTTTGAACCTGTTTTTTGGGAACATATCTACGATATCATCCAACACGAAAAACCCGAAGGCGTTATAGTTCAATTGGGTGGACAAACCGCCTTAAAGCTTGCTGAAAAACTGGACAGATATGGCATTAAGATCATAGGTACTACATTTAAATCCCTCGATTTAGCAGAAGACAGAGGCAGTTTTTCAAAACTGTTGAAAGAAAACAACATCCCGTATCCAGAATTTGATGTTGCCACGTCTGCCGAGGAAGCCTTGGCCATAGCAGATGTTTTGGATTTTCCAATTTTGGTGAGACCATCTTATGTGCTTGGTGGTCAAGGTATGAAGATTGTGATCAATAGAAAGGAGCTTGAAGAACATGTTGTTGGCTTACTCCGAAAAATGCCGGACAATAAGTTGCTTTTGGACCATTATTTGGATGGTGCCATCGAAGCGGAGGCCGATGCCATTTGTGATGGAGAAAACATCTATATCATAGGAATCATGGAGCATATTGAACCTTGTGGCATCCATTCCGGTGATAGCAATGCAACATTGCCTCCTTTTAATTTGGGTGAATTTGTGATGCAACAAATAAAGGACCATACCAAAAAAATTGCATTGGCATTGAATACCGTCGGGTTAATAAATATTCAATTTGCCATAAAGGACGACATGGTATATATCATTGAGGCCAATCCAAGGGCTTCTAGAACTGTGCCGTTTATTGCCAAGGCCTATAAAGAACCGTATGTAAACTATGCTACAAAAGTGATGTTGGGCGAGAAAAAAGTGTCGGATTTTAATTTTAATCCCAAACTTGAAGGTTTTGCAATTAAACAACCCGTATTTTCATTTAATAAATTCCCTAATGTGAACAAAAAATTGGGGCCTGAAATGAAAAGTACAGGAGAAAGCATCTTGTTTATTGATAACCTAAAGGATGACGAATTTTATAATTTATATTCAAGACGACGTATGTATTTGAGTAAATAATGATAACTTTTCGACAAGCGGTATTGTGTTATATCTTAAAAATCACTACATTAGCTAATCACTAAACCTACAACATGAAAATAAAACTACGTACCCTTACTTTTTTATTAATCTCAAGTCTATTTCCCTCTCAAATTTTTGCTGGTGAAATTTATGATTTGGAAGATACTTCATCAAGTGGATACATATTTGAGGTCTACCAAACCAACAAAGATTTTATGATCTCGCCAAATCCTGCATCATCTACCATCAACGTGTATTTGCCAAAAGGTTTTGAAAATGCCAAACTTTCCGTTTTTGATGTTTTGGGCAAAGAAATTTATAATGTTGAATTGAATTCGCTGCACTCAACAATTAATATTTCCAAATGGAACAGTGGAGTGTATTTGGTGAGGATAGCTACAGAAAATGAATCGCAGACCAAGCGTTTTGTAAAACAATAAATGATATAAATTGAAGTGAGAAGCCACCTGTTTTCTTTGGTGGCTTTTTTTATGTTTTAGTTGTAATGAAATGCTTTTCATTTAGGGATTAAGCTATACCTGATGAACAGCAGGTATAACTTATTGCAATACTCCTGAAGGAATTTAACTTTTTATGACAGCATAATTAAAAAGTAACCCAACCGCTATGGCAATTCCGAAGCTGATAAGGGTTCCAATCAAGATATATTCGGTTAGTTTTCGGGATTTGCTTTCTTTTAAATCTCCAAACCGAAAAACCGATTTTGCAGTAATTAAAAAACCAACAGCCTCCCAATGATTTGTAACTATAAACACAAATACCAACAGACGCTCCAAAATTCCGATATACTTTCCGGCATCTTCAAGGGATTCGCCACTTTTGATGAGCTCATCTATATTCCACTTTGTGAAAATCACCTTCATTATGACCGAAACAGGAGATGTTAGAAACAATACCGATGTGATCAGTAAAAGCGTGCTGTTTTGTAATAAGGCACTTAAATTAACATCGATGCCCGTAAAAAACATATAGACCAACAATATTGTGCAAATATGAAGCAATTGATCCATGAAAAACCACAATCGTTTTGTGCTTTCTTTTTGAAATAAAAGTTTTATGGCATCTATGATGAGGTGCAAAACACCAATAATTACAATTAAGGGCCAAAGCGTTATATCCCAAAGTATAAGGAACAACAGGGCAAGGTGTATGATGGTATGAAAATAAAGTTCCGGGGACTTTAACTTCCTTCTTTCTTTTTCCCTTACCCATTTTTGCGGTTGAAGAAAAAAATCGCCTAAAATATGGGCCAACAAAATTTTTGTCAATAACATCATATTTCCAATTTGCCAAGTTTTTCCCTGTACATCTTATCCAATTCCAGAATGGCATCTAAATTGGCACGCTTCAGGCGTTTGCTTATCGCTTCTTGGTTGGTCCCTACCATTTGCGCCAGTTCTTTTTGGAGTGTATTGGGTTTTTCCAGGCTCAATTTAACAACTTCCGCCGAGTTTACAGACCAATTGTCCATAATTATTAATGCCAATTTGAAATATAGATTGAGCTCTTGGTTTAAAATGTCATTGGAAGTCTTTATTTTTAAATTTATTTTTTCCCGTTTTAACGATTCCATGATTTCTCCCGAAAATAGAAAAGCTTCCCCATTGGATTCGGTCACGTTAGTTCCTTCAAATGATTTTTCCCCGATACCAATTGCCAATCTTACATCAAGACCTTTAATACACTTTATGCAAGCCTTAATATAAACGGCTTTTTCAAAACTGTTAAAAATATCCCTAACTTCAATTTGAAAGCTATCACCTCTAAAGATCTCCCAATATTTTGTATCCGGTAAAATCGTAACCAAGGCAGATTTTAATGGTGTTAACCATATATTGGGATCCTTATACTTGGTTGAGTGGATGATATCTCCGGTAATTACACTGGTCATGACCTATATTCCTTTTTTATGGAATAAACAAATATATTCCTTTTTTATGGAATAAACAAATATGTTCCTTTTTTATGGAATAAACAAATATATTCCTTAATTAAGGAATAGATAAAAAACATTGGCGATTAATCATCGTTGGCATTGGCACGTTTTAAAATAGCTTCGGGAAGATCCTTTTTGGCTTTAGCTCCCATTTTTTTAAGTTTTTGAACACTATTTATTAAGTTGCCTTTTCCTTCCACAAGTTTATTCATAGCGGAGGAATAATCGTTTTTGGCTGAATCTAATTTTCTGCCAATACCTGTTAGATCGGTAACCAAACCTTCAAACTTATCGTATAATGCTCCAGCTTGTCTGGCAATTTCTATGGCATTTTGCTGTTGCTTTTCATTGGTCCACATGCTATCAACGGTTCGCAAAGTTGCCAAAAGCGTGGTAGGTGTAACAATAACAATATTTTTTTCAAATGCTTTATTATACAAGGTATTATCTTCATTTAGTGCCACTGCAAAAGCGGGTTCAATTGGAACGAACATCAAGACAAAATCGGGAGACTCAATATCATATAAATCTTCATATTTTTTTTCTGAAAGCTGGTCAATATGCTTTTTAATAGAGTTAACATGGGCCTTCAAAAATTTTGGGCGTTGATCTTCATCTGCATTGACATAACGTTCATAATCAGTTAAAGAAACTTTACTGTCAATAATCATTCGCTTATTGTCTGGAAGGAGCAAGACCACATCTGGAAGAACGCGAGAGCCTTCTGAAGTAGTAAAACTTTGCTGAACAAAATATTCCCTATCTTTTTCCAAACCCGATTTTTCCAACACATGTTCCAAAACCAGCTCGCCCCAATTTCCTTGCATTTTACTGTCACCTTTTAAGGCCCTTGTTAGATTGGTGGCTTCTTTGGTCATTTGTTGGTTAAGGACTTGTAAACCCTCAAGTTGAGTTTTTAAGGCAGAATGCATGCTAATGCTTTCCTTTTGTGAATCTTCGACCTTTTTTTCAAAGTTTTGGATTTTTTCTTTAAGTGGATTAATTAGGTTTTCTAAACTCTCTTTGCTTTCTTTTTTGAAGATGTTCGAGTTATTTTCCAAAATTTCATTGGCAAGATTTTTTAACTGACTTTTTAACAGTAATTGTTTTTCCTCAAAATTTGCATCTGCCTTCTCTAGTTCAGTTTTTAGGGTTTTATATTTTTCAGTCAACACGGCATGTTCACTTTTTGCCTTTAACTTGGCTATTATGTGACCAACATAAGCACCAATAGCTCCGGAAACTAAAATTACTAGAATAAGAATAAGATTGTCGTTCATTTAAAATTTCATTTAATTTTTGCCTCGTTATAGAGGTATAAACTTACAGCTTTAATATATAAAAAAAACGCCATAAAAGCGTTTTTTATTAACCATATATTGGGTTTTTAAGCTAGGCAGTTTTTAAATATCTTTTCGAGACAAATTCAAAGGCATAATACATGGTGCCTGCATAAAAGAAGTCCCCAAGCAAGGAATTTCTAAAAAACGGGATGGCCAAAGTATAACATTCCATCAATCCATCAAGTGTTTTTGGGTATCCAATGAGCCAAACACCAAAATTGGTAATGACAAAGAAACTTATGCTACTGATCAAGATGGTTTTAATATTGACTTTTTTCGATGAAAGTCCAATATAGCTCACCAAAATAAAAGCTGCATAAACAAATATAGTGATACCAGAAAAACCTAAAAAAATATCAGATAATAACATGGCCAAAAGCGGTACGATATAAGCTAAGTTTTTATTGGTAAAGTAAACGCCTGAAAAAAGGGCCATGGCCGTAATAGGCGTTACGTTTGGAAGATGCGGTAATAGACGTAATATGGCGGCAATTACTATAAATGAAATAATAACCAATTGTTTTTTATTTAATAGAGAACCCATAATTTGATGTTTAATGATACTTCAAAAGTAATATATAAAGAATTAACAGGAAAATTAAAAATAGATTTTTACATTTGATGCGAATTTTGGTTCCCGCCTTGGTGGGATTAAAAGGGAATCTGGTGAAAATCCAGGACTGTTCCCGCAACTGTAAGCTAAAAAGCTTCATGTTAACTTCAAGTCACTGTCACGCCTTGGGCGTGGTGGGAAGACCAAACATGAGGACGCAAGTCAGGAGACCTGCCACATTCAAAACAAATAAGTCAAACTTTCGGGATAAAAGTTTACGTATGATAATCCATGCGATTCTCGAGCAATTTTAATTAAAATGAACAAAAAAACAATGGTTTTTGGTGTACTTTGTAGTATGTCATGGTTAGGTTTTGCACAGGTGGAAACCGATTCCACACAGGTAGAGCAACTGGATGAAGTGGTAATCACCGATTCTAGATTCAATTTAAAACGTGAACATTCTGGTAAGGTCATTACAAAGATTACACAAAATGAACTTCAGCGTTTACAGGGCAAATCCATTTCGGAAATTATCAATACCACGGCTGGAATAGAGATCAATGGCACAAAAGGCAATTCTGGACAAAATCTGGCTTATTATATCCGTGGTGGCCGCAATCGGCAGGTTTTGGTACTTATTGATGGTATTGCGGTTACAGACCCTTCACAAATTGCCAACGATTACGATTTGCGATTGCTCAATGCCGACCAAGTGGAAAGCATTGAAATTTTAAAGGGGGCATCAAGTACGCTTTATGGTTCGGGTGCTGCAACGGCGGTAATCAATATTAAGTTGAAGGACGCTTCCAAAGACAAGATTTCGGCTAATTTTAGAAGTTCCATGGGGTCGAATCAATCCCAAAAAGACAACAATTATTCCATTAGTGATTTAAGGAATAGTGTTTCGGTCAATGGAAGTCTTGACAAATTCAATTATCTGGCAAGTTTTGGGAATCAGTACACCAACGGTCTTTCGTCCATTTCAGATGGAAGTGAACCGGATGCTTTCAATTCCATTAACGGAAACCTGAAATTGGGCTTTAAGGCTTCCGAAGCGTTTAAAGTCTCCATTTATGGCAGTTTTGATAAATTCAAATCTGATTTTGACGATGCTTTTTTAGGAATGGATACCGATGATATGTCCAGAACAAACCAATACAGACTTTGTGTTTCACCTGAATTTAAATACAAAAATGGAAGCCTTACCTTAAATGTGGCATTTAATAGTGTGAAAAGGAAAATAGAATCGTCCTATCCGGCTGAATATAATGCCAATAGTTATGTGGCGGATGTGTTCAATAGGAACAATTTCAATGA
>DASWKU010000392.1:0-4377 GCA_036396455.1 Flavobacteriaceae bacterium | reverse complement strand
ATTGTTTCCGGTAACAGGACAAACCCTGCCATTGATCAGTAGTGGAGGAACATCAATTTGGATGACCTGTTTGGCCATAGGAATTATATTGAGCGTTAGTGCAAAACGGGAAGAAATAAAAGAACAGGAAGGTGCAGAAGATAATCCACTTGAAATTTTAAGTGAAACCATTTGAAGTTATAAGTGCCTAAAGTTATAAGTGCCTAAAGTTGTAATAATAAAAGCTAAAAGATAAAAATGGAATTGAGCATAGTAAAACGATATTTTGGGATTAAAAAGGTTGGAATTTGGTCCCGAAGACTATCGGGATTAAAATTTGGAATTTAAAAATAAAACATTCGTGTCCCGAAGTTTCGGGAGTGGCAAAAAACGCATCATATGGAGGTTTAAGTGCCTAAAGTTATAGGTACTTAAAGTTGTAATAATAAAAGCTAAAAGATAAAAATGGAATTGAGCATAGTAAAACGATATTTTGGGATTAAAAAGGTTGGAATTTGGTCCCGAAGACTATCGGGATTAAAATTTGGAATTTAATAATAGAACATTCGTGTCCCGAAGTTTCGGGAGTGGCAAAAAGCGCATCATATGGAAGTTATAAGTGCCTAAAGTTATAGGTACATAAAGTTGTAATAATAAAAGCCAAAAGATAAAAATGGAATTGGGCATAGTAAAACGATATTTTGGGATTAAAAAAGTTGGAATTTGGTCCCGAAGACTATCGGGATTAAAATTTGGAATTTAATAATAGAACATTCGTGTAGTAGTGTCAAACAAAGCAACATATAGAATCATATTGTCCGGAGGAGGAACAGGAGGTCATATTTATCCTGCAATAGCCATTGCCAATGAGCTGAAATCCCGTTTTCCTGATGCTGAATTCTTGTTTGTTGGGGCTTTGGATAAAATGGAAATGGAAAAAGTACCGGAAGCAGGCTATAAAATTGAAGGCCTTTGGATTTCTGGTATTCAACGCAAGTTGACATTGAAAAATCTTGCTTTTCCGTTCAAGCTTATCATAAGTTTGTTAAGGTCACGTAAAATTTTAAAGACCTTCAGACCCAATGTCGCCATTGGAACGGGAGGATTTGCCAGTGGACCGCTGTTACAAGTAGCTGCTTCAAAAAACATTCCTAGTTTAATTCAAGAGCAAAACTCATACCCAGGTATTACCAATAAATTGCTGGGTAAAAAAGTCAACAAAATTTGTGTCGCTTATGATGGTTTGGAACGCTTTTTCCCGAAAGAAAAAATTGTTAAAACAGGAAATCCAATACGGCAGGACCTTTTGGAAATTGATAATAAATCCATCAAGGCTAAAGATATATTTAAGTTGAAACACGGTAAACATACCTTACTTGTTTTGGGAGGCAGTTTGGGATCAAGAAGAATAAATCAATTGATTGAAAATGAATTGGAGTTTTTCCAGACCCAAAATGTTGAGGTCATTTGGCAGTGTGGGAAACTGTACTATCAGGAATATAAGTTTTATAATAATCAAGAAGATGTACAAGTGCACCCATTTTTAAACAACATGGATTTTGCTTATGCCGCTTCCGACATCATTATATCCAGAGCAGGTGCGGGCTCGGTTTCAGAATTATGCGTTGTGGGCAAACCGGTGATTTTTATACCATCCCCGAATGTTGCTGAAGACCATCAAACCAAAAATGCCATGGCTATTGTTGAAAAAAATGCTGCCCTAATGATAAAGGAAGCTGATTTGGAAATCGATTTTGAAAACATGTTTTCACAATTGGTGAATAATTTGGAAAGGCGCAAGGAACTTAGTGAAAATATAAAGGAACTGGCATTGGTAAATGCAACAAAAGATATAGCGGACGAAGTTGAAAAACTTTTAAAACATAAATGAATTTAAACAGCATACATAACATCTATTTTATAGGCATTGGAGGCATCGGTATGAGTGCATTGGCACGTTATTTTGATGCTAACAATAAGTATGTTGCCGGTTATGACAAAACTAAAACAGAAATCACTGATAGTCTTGAAAGCTTGGGAATCAAAATTCATTTTGAAGATGATGTTAATAATATTGAGTCACGATTTTTAAATCCTGATACCACCCTAATTATCTATACGCCCGCAATACCAAAAGACCATAAAGAGCTTAATTATTTCATGGACAACGGTTTTGAGGTTTTAAAGCGTTCGACGGTTTTGGGGGAAATCACTAAGAACACATTTTGTTTTGCAGTCGCAGGCACCCATGGTAAAACAACTACCACCAGTATTTTGGGACATTTGCTTAATAAAAGTAATGTGGAAGTTACAGCCTTTTTAGGTGGAATCAGCCAAAACTACAATTCAAATTTAATTATGAATGGAACAAAAGTCACCGTGGTTGAAGCCGATGAATTTGACCGTTCCTTTTTGACCTTGTCGCCCGATATGGCCTGTATCACATCCATGGATGCGGACCACTTGGATATTTATGGCGATGTCGAAGAACTTCAAAAATCGTTCATGGAATTTTCCAAAAAAATAAAACCCAACGGAAAATTATTCATTAAAAACGGATTGCCCTTAAAAGGCATTACCTACGGCATTGAGGACAATGCCGATTATTCAGCAATCAATATAAAGATATTGGATGGCGCTTATGTGTTTGACGTTAAAACACCAAGTACCATACTTAATAATTTCAAATTTAACCTACCCGGTAGACATAATCTGTCGAATGCATTAATAGCCTTGGCGATGACTGTGGAATATGGTATCCCTCACCACCAGCTCGCCGAGGCATTGGCATCATACCAAGGGGTCAAACGTAGGTTTACCTATCAAATTAAAACAGAAAATTTGGTATTTATTGATGATTATGCCCATCATCCCCAAGAAATAAATGCAGTCCATCAAGCTGTAAGAGAGATGTACCCAAATAAAAAAGTTCTGGCAATTTTTCAACCGCATCTGTTTAGTAGAACACGGGATTTTGGAGATGATTTTGCAAAAAGTCTATCACAGTTTGATGAGATTATCCTTTTGGAAATTTATCCGGCAAGAGAAGTCCCAATCAAAGGGATTACTTCAAAGTGGTTGCTTGATAAGATTAATAATTCAAACAAAAAATTGATTCAAAAATCAGAGTTGATTTCAGAAATAAAACAGTCCAAGGCCCAAATTATTTTAACCATTGGGGCTGGGGATATAGGTGAAGAAGTTAAATATATAAAAAGCGCTTTAAGTGTTGCGAGTTAATTATTACATAAAGGTATTTGTCTTACTGGTGCTGGTAGTGTTCTTGTTTGCATTCTCTTCAGTAAGAAATTCGGCACGAAAAGTTAGTGCGCCAGAGATAAAATTTATGGGTGATGACAATTTGTTCATCACTCATGAGACTGTTAGTAAATTGTTAATACAAAATCAACAAAGTGTTACGAATAAGCCTAAAGAAATTATAGATTTGAATGGATTGGAAAACGCCCTAACGGCTAATCCCATGATTAAGGAAGCTCAAGTGTTCATCGGTGTTGATGGTAAAATTACAGCAGAGATTGAACAAAAAAAGCCTATAGCAAGAGTCAGTACAAACGCATCTTTTTATCTTGATGATACGGGATCCTACATGCCTTTATCAACAAATTACACTGCTAGAGTACCACTCATTACAGGAACAGTTTACAAAAATGAGTTGGCAAATGTGTTTACGATTGCCAGTAAAGTCCAGCAGGATGATTTTTTAAAAAAACATGTTGTTGAGATTCATCAAAACGAAAATAAATCCATTGATTTAAGATTTAGATTGAACGATTTTACAATTCATCTGGGATCGTTAAAATCATTGGATAAAAAAATAAATAACCTCAAAGCGTTCTATCAAAAAGCAATGAGAGACAACACATTAAACCAATATAGTGAGGTGAATTTAAAGTTTGACAACCAAGTAATTTGCACCAAAAAGTAAGTCATGGAAAATAATAAAATTTCAGTAGGACTCGATATCGGAACCACAAAAATCGTGGCGATGATTGGTCGTAAGAATGAATACGGCAAAGCCGAAATTTTAGGAATAGGAAGGTCCAAAAGTTTAGGGGTGCATAGAGGTGTGGTCAATAACATTACACAAACCATTCAGTCCATTCAACAGGCAGTGCAACAGGCCGAAACAGAGGCCGAGATTAAAATTGAAGAGGTTACCGTTGGAATAGCTGGGCAGCATATCAGAAGTCTTCAACATAGCGATTACATCACCCGCGCCAATTCAGAATTGGTCATTGATGAAGAGGACATCGATAGGCTGATCAATCAAGTCCATAAATTGGTCATGTTGCCTGGGGAAGAGATTATCCATGTGCTTCCTCAAGAATATAAAGTAGATGGGCAAGGTGAGATTAAAGAACCCATTGGCATGTATGG
>DASWKU010000391.1:0-5716 GCA_036396455.1 Flavobacteriaceae bacterium | reverse complement strand
TTTTGGTTTTTTGACACGGCTTGAAGACATTATTAAAGACCGAAAAACAAATTCCAAACCTGAAGAATCGTATGTCGCTTCTTTATTTGAAAAGGGGATTAATAAAATAGCCCAAAAAGTAGGGGAGGAAGCTGTTGAAGTGGTCATTGAAGCCAAAGATTCCAATACAGAACTATTTTTGAATGAAAGTGCCGATTTGCTGTTCCATTACTTGATATTGCTTCAGGCAAAGGGATTTACTTTAAATGATGTCGTGGAGATTTTAAGGAAAAGGCATTAGTTACAACTCACGTTACTTTATAATCTTTGAGCAAATCAAAATAATTTTTTCATTTTTAAAATTCGTCGTAAAAAAAAGATAGGTCTCGCCACCTTCTGTAATTTTAAACTTCTTCCGAAGTTGTGCCACGGTTTCCGGGAAATTCCTAACGGTAATATTGGCTTTGTGTATCGATTCTGACTTTAGAATGTGTTTGGAATAGGGCAACACCTTATCAATTTTAAATCGCCTTCCAGGGAAATCCATAAGTTGGTCAAGCGTATATAAATGGGTGTTGCTATGCAATTTAAACACCTTGAATTGTGCCGAAACCGATTTAAATCCACCGGATTTTAAAATGGTTGCATTGGGTTCGTATAAATAGGTGAGTGGCTCACTATAGTTTGCTTCAGTTTCAGTCTCTTCATTTAATTTAAAAGAGAAGCTTTCATTTTTGTTTTTTTTAAGATTAATGGTTGTAATCTTTATCTCGTTTTCATAGTTGAATTCTAAAATCCAGAGCAATTCCTTAACCTCATTTTCGACCGCCACCACATGAATTTCCTTTACGAATTTAAGCTCACGGGTTCCAACGCTAATATCCAGTAAAGGAGATGATTTGACCATGATATGTTTAGATCGCTTAAATAACAAATCCAAGGATTCCGGAATATTGGGAAGGCAGTCCTTTAAAAAGAACACTTTTCCCTTGCTCTCATGACGTCTTGAAGGGTCAACATAAATCCAGTCATAAGTGCTGTGGTTTTCCTTTAAAAATTGAATGCCATCACTATTTATGGTAAGTATTGAAGAAATATTCAACGTTTTATAATTGTGACGTACAATCCCTGAAAGATTTTTGTCGCTTTCACAATGGGTAACGGCTTTGAAGTGTTTTGAAAAGTAAAGGCAATCCACGCCAAAGCCTCCGGTTAGATCAATTATGGAATCTCCATGGATTAGACGTGATTTATATTGGGCCGTCAGTTCAGAAGAGGCTTGTTCAATATTGAGTTTGTTCGGATAATAAATATGTTGCGTATTGAACCAAGTGGGCAGCTTTTTTTCGCACTTTTTTTTTGCTTCAATTTGCTCTATAATGTCTTTGGTTTCAACATTGGGAAACGAAGTGCCTTTAAGAAGAATTGAAGTGATATCTGATTTCAAATGTTTGTCTATAAACTCTTGAACTTCAATATTTAATAAAGAACCATTCAAAGTGTTGCTATAAATTTTTGGTCAGCTTTTGAACCACCTTATAGTCGGACAAAAACTCTTTTAAGATGACTTTTAAGGCGGTGTAAGTGGGTATGGCCACAATCATACCCAGAATTCCAAACAAGATTCCGGCAATGATAATGACCAAGAAGATTTCCAAGGGATGTGATTTCATTTGTTTTGAAAAAATAAAGGGTTGACTAAAAATGTTGTCCACCAATTGGGCGAACACAAAACCGATCATGACATAAATGGTTTTTGGAAGAATGACCTCACTAAAATCCTGGCCTAAATTACTTGACATTGATAAAACAAAAATCAATACCGCACTCACCAAAGGGCCAACATAAGGAACCAAGTTTAAGAGCGCGCACAAAAAAGCAATAACAAAGGCATTGTTTATCCCAAAAATCAAAAGTACCGTTGTATAAATTACGAATAGGATGAGGATCTGAAAAATGAGGCCAACAAAATAACGGGACAGCAGATCCTTGATTTTTGTGAAGGATGTTCTGGAACGGGCTTCTTTACTGTCCGGAACAAACATCATAATCCCATCTTCAAATAATTGACTGTCCTTTAAAAAGAAAAATGAAATGAACAACACAGAAAACAGCCCAATGCTGAAACTACCAATACCGCTAATCATGGAATTCAAAAAATTGGGGATGATTCCAAAATCAATTTTGGACAACAAATTGGAATCTTTTAAGGATTGCTCAACATCTATTTGGTTGAATTCAAAATAATTGACAATTTGTGTATAAATATTTTCAATGTTGTGCTGTAACTGTTCAATATTTAAAAGCGAAAGATTATGGCCCTGTTCAATAATCAATGGAATGAACAATCCTATCAAACCGGCAAGAAGTCCGATAAATAAAACCATCGTGACAATGACCGCTACTGTATTGTTGAATTTTAGCTTTCGGCGAAGGAACAGCACAATGGGTCGCCCAATCAATGAAATCACCGCAGCAATGGCGATATAAACAATGACCGCTAGAATTTTGTAAAGGAAATATAGAATTAAAAAAACTCCGGCAATAATTCCCAAAGCTCTTAAAATACCTTTTGCTATAGTTTTAGAATCCATCTGGTAAATATATAAAAACTGTTGGATAAGTTTTTTGTTATTTGAATATGGGTGTACGATAAAAATCAGTTTTCCTGATATTTCATAAGAATGAACGCTGATAACGCTGATTTTTTATGATTTGCGCAGTTTGTATCAGTGTCCCAAGGAATCGGGACTGTCTGATCAGCGTTATCTGCCTTCCATTATTTACAACATAGATGGAATTTGTCGAACACCCTTTGAATATTGCTTGCCTAATACTTTGAGGAATACGTTTAATTTTCGAACACGTACTTTACAATATTGGCGCCCATTTTCAGGGCTTTTTGTCTGACATCTTCTGGATCGTTGTGTACTTCGGGATCTTCCCAACCATCGCCCAAATCACTTTCGTATGTAAATAACAGAACCAATCTTCCCTTATAAAATAAGCCAAAAGCCTGTGGTTGTTTGGCATCATGTTCATGAATTTTTGGAAGTCCGTCCGGAAATTTAAAAGCCACATTAAAAATGTCGTGGCTTGCTGGTAATTCCACTAAATCCTGGTCCGGAAATACTTTTTTAAGCTCTTTGGTGATATAAGGTTGCAAGCCATAATTATCGTCAATGTGCAAAAATCCCCCTGAGATTAAATAATTGCGAAGATTTTCAGCGTCCCCATCACTAAAAAACACGTTGCCGTGACCGGTCATGTGAAGGAACGGATATTGAAAAATATCTGGGCTGCCCACTTCAACAGTTTCGGGCTGGGGATTGATTTTTGTATTGATATTGGCATTACAATACGCAATGAGATTGGGAAGTGAGGTGGGGTTGGCGTACCAATCGCCTCCGCCTTTGTATTTTAAGAGCGCAATCTCTTGGGAAAAAGAGAAACAAGACATAAGACATAAGACACAAGACAATATTGATTTCATATAAGATTTTACTATTTAAAATAAGAATCAGTTAGAGTAAATTTCCCAGAAATTGATGTGTTTATTCTTTAGTCTCGACTCTTTTCCCTTAATCAATTATTCATTAACATAAGCTACAGTATGACAGGCCACAATAGCCGCGGTTTCGGTACGCAATCGCGTTTCTCCCAAAGTTACGGGAATAAATTTATTTTGGATGGCCATTTCAATTTCTTTAACACTAAAATCCCCTTCAGGACCAATTAAAATGAGGACGTCTGTTTTAGCTCGAAGTTCATGCTTTAATGAAGTTCTATGGGTTTCATCGCAATGGGCAATAAAGCGTTGTCCAGTAAATTTTTTATTTATAAACTCCTTAAATGGAATTGCTTCATTAAGCTTTGGCAAATAGCAATTGAGGGATTGTTTCATGGCCGATTGTAAAATCTTTTCAAACCGATCCAACTTGATGATTTTACGTTCATTATGGTCGCAAATTATAGGAGTGATCGTGTCGATACCAATTTCGGTTGCCTTTTCCAAAAACCATTCGAAGCGGTCGTTCATTTTAGTTGGGGCAACGGCCAAATGCAACTGATAATTTCTTTTGGGCTGTAGAACTTTAGAAGTAACAACTACTGAGCAACTTTTAATATCTGAAGTCATTAGTTCTGATGTAAAAAGCCAACCTTTTCCATTGGTAATATGCAAAATATCACCAACCGATTTTCGCAACACCTTTACAATATGCCTGCTTTCCTCTTTGGAAAATGTAATTTGTGAAGTGTTTTCTGAAATGTTGGGATTAAAGAACAGTTGCATTATCTGGAAATTGGTTCAATAATTTTAAGCACGTTTAGTTCTTCAATCATCATGTTATCATAGGTTTTAAGAACTACATAATACCTTTTTTTAGAAGGGATATCCACAGTAAAAATATCACCAACTTTATAATGACTATTGGCAACTTGATTTTCAAATTCTGGAGTCATGTCACCATTTGCAAACCAGCCCGAATCTCCACCTCGTTTGGCATTCATGTCCATGGAATATCGTTTTGCCAAATCTTCAAATGGAACACCTTGTCTGTACTTGGAAATAATATCATTTCGCAAGGTTGAAATCTCCTGCAATGATTTTTTTTCACCATCTAAAATAATATAGCTCACTCTATGGTGCAAGACCTTTGTACGTTCAATAAGCTTATAGTAAGTTTTTTCCAATTCGGTTTCATACACTTTTTTGCCACCAATGCCAAGTTCAAACAAATCATCCGATAGTCTTGAGTGGTGCTTTTCTTTATTGAAGGTAATGAGCCTGCCATTGATGGATTTATGAAGCTCCATAAATTCGTTGGCTTGTGCTTCTGAAGTGATCGAATCCAATTCAATTTCAAATTGTTCTTGGGCAATTCCCATTGAACATAATAAAATAGTGGTGAAGGTAAGTAAGGTTTTAAATAGCATCAGGTTTTGGGTGTTTCATTATTTGAGCTCAAAATTAAACCTAAAGATGAAAGATTAGCAATTCACCGAAAAAGTTTTTAAGAATCGGTTGTTTATAACATTGGCTAATCTTTATAGACCTTGTTTTCTTGTTCTGCCACTCTAATGAACGTGGTGCGTTTGGTAAGTTCTTTAAGGCGCTGTGCTCCAACATAGGTGCAAGTGCTACGCAAGCCACCAAGAATGTCCTGTACCGTAGTTTCAACATCGCCTTTATAGGGAACCTCAACCGTTTTGCCTTCACTGGCACGATATTCGGCAACGCCACCCACGTGCTTTTCCATAGCGGTTTGTGAGCTCATACCATAGAATTTTTTGTAGGGTTTGCCATCGCGTTCAATAAGCTCTCCACCGCTTTCATCATGACCTGCCAGCATGCCTCCAAGCATGACAAAATCGGCACCGGCACCAAAAGCCTTGGCAACATCACCTGGGATAGTGCAACCGCCATCACTAATAATTTGTCCACCCAACCCGTGGGCGGCATCGGCACATTCGATTATAGCCGACAATTGAGGGTATCCAACACCTGTTTTAACACGCGTTGTGCACACACTGCCAGGACCAATTCCAACCTTAACGATATCGGCTCCAGAAAGCAAAAGTTCCTCTACCATTTCACCGGTAACCACATTACCCGCTATAATGACCTTATCGGGATATTGATCACGGGTTTGTTTGACAAACTCCACGAAATGTTCGGAATAGCCATTGGCGACATCAATACAAATGAATTTTAAATGAGGGTTAAAACTGAAAA
>DASWKU010000390.1:0-5532 GCA_036396455.1 Flavobacteriaceae bacterium | reverse complement strand
AATTGTATGATGAACGTATGGTCAGATGTTCTTTAGGAATCTGCATGATGTTTACCGTAGCATTAATGGCATCGTCCATAAACATCATGGGAAGCTCTGTGTTTTCAGATAAGAAACAGGTATAATGTCCATCAGTCAAAGCTTTATGGTAAATTTCAACCGCATAATCTGTAGTGCCACCACCTGGCATAGTTTTCCAGCTTATGATTCCAGGATATCTTATGCTTCGTACATCAACATTGTATTTTTTATAGTAATATTCACACCAACGTTCACCAACTTGTTTGGTAATGCCATAAACCGTGGTAGGTTCCATAATGGTACGTTGCGGCGTATTGGTTTTGGGCGTAGTATGACCAAAAACAGCAATACTGGATGGCCAGAACACTTTTTTTATAAAACCCTCTTTGGCAAGGTTCAACACATGAAAAAGGGAATCCATGTTCAAATCCCAAGCTTTCATGGGGTACTTTTCTCCAACGGCGCTCAGCATGGCGGCCATTAAGTAAACGGTGTCAACGTTATATCTTTCAACACATATTTTTACGGATGAATAATCCTGTGCGTCCAAAATCTCAAAAAGACCAGAATTGACCACCTCCAAATTAGAGTAACTTATATCACTTGCAACCACGTTTTCAGGGCCATAAATTTCTCTTAATTTATAAGTCAGTTCCGAACCAATTTGCCCGCAAGCTCCAATGATCAATATTTTAGACATAGGGAATTTTAGATAGTTTTTATATATGGCAAAAGTACTAAGAAATGCCTTGAGTAAAAATATTATAGTCTTAAAATATGCTATAGGAATAACCGTTTTATTTATATTTACAGGTTATTTGTTATTATCGCCTTATCTTAATATTATGCGCTATTACCCGTATTATTTTTTTTTATTTTTAACAATCAATTTGGGATGTAATAATGCACCAAGCCAAAAATCTGATGACAAGGTGGAGCCTTCAAACGATCTAAACAACATTACCCAAAACGATATCGAATCGTTTAGATTCGATGATTATGCTTTGAGCAATGATTCTAAAATGGCTCTTGAAAACTGGCAAAAATATCAAGAACTGAATGAACAAATAGACTATATCAATAAGGCCGATTTTTCTTTTTTCAACGGTGAAAAAAAAGTGCTGAAAGCGTTTATAAATGATTTTAAAACCGAAATGCCCGAGTCCATTAAAACGGCACCAATCGTGTCTAGAATTACGGTCTTGGAAACAAAACTTTTGAAACTAAACAGTATACTTAAATTGGACAATGTGGACAAAGAGACCCGTTTAAGCGCCATAAAGGAGCTTTTAGTGGCCATGTCCAATCTCAATCTTCAAATCAACAAGAAGTTTGAATTGGAAGCTAATTTAGCAGACAAAAACAATGCTATTGACCAATAAAATTCTTAATGAATAAATCCTAATAATTTGTTAAGATGTAACAATTTTAGCCTATAGGCTTCTAATAAATGACTATTTTTAATTCGAATTAAATTTAAACTTTATGAACACCAATCTTAAACAAATATTGGCGGTAACTGTTTTGGCTACAACTGCATTAATTGCATGTAAACAAGATGCTAAAAAGGATACTGCAATGACAGAAAAAATTCCAGGAATAGTTCTGGAAAACATGGACACCACCGTAAGTCCAAAAGTGGATTTTTATAATTATGTGAACGGTAATTGGATGAAAACCAATGAAATACCTGAAGACCAAGCCAGTTGGGGAGGTTTTGGCGTATTGCGAAAATCAACACGGAATGATGTGTTGGAAATTGTAAAAACTTCAAAGGAACTTGGAACTTATGCAGAAGGAACCGATCAGAAAAAAGCACTTTTATTTTTTGAATCTGAATTGGATACTGTTGCACGCAATGCAGCTGGTTTACAACCTTTGAAACCATTACTGGCTGCCATTGATGGTGTCACCAGTATCAAAGATATGCAAACGGTTTACGCTAAAACTCTTGGTGTTGATGCTCCTTTTTTCAACTTGAATGTGTTCGCTGATCTCAATGACAGTAAGATGAATGCAACCTATATTACTCAAGGCGGCCTAGGGTTGCCGGATCGTGATTATTATGTTTTAAAGGATGAAAAATCAAAAGAACGCAGACAGCAATATGTAGATCATGTTACAAGAATGCTACAATATATCGATTATAGCGAATCTGAAGCCAGAGCCGCGGCTAAAATGATATTGGATGTCGAGACCAAGTTGGCCGAACCGCAATTGGATAAAATACAAAGTCGTAATATCAGCAATTTTAATAACCCAAGAACGATAGCTGAACTAACTGCAATGACATCAGCAGTTGATTGGAATAAGTTTTTAAAAGATATGGGTGTCCAAACAGAAATCGATACGGTTTATGTTGTTGAACTTAAATATATGAAAGAGCTTCAGAACGTGCTGACCACAACACCTATTGAAGATATTAAAACCATCATGAAATGGAGCACGTTGAATGGTCTAGCCAACAATTTAACAACCGAACTTGAAAAAGCCAACTGGGATTTTTATAGCAAAACCTTAAGAGGAACAGAAACGCAACAACCTACTGAAGAGCGTGCTATGGATAACGTAACGGGAAGAGTAGGTCAAGCCATAGGTAAGTTGTATGTTGACGCAAAATTTCCACCTGAAGCGAAAGCAAAGGCTGAAAAAATGATAGCTAATGTTATCACGGCATTTAAAGCAAGAATTTCAAAATTGGATTGGATGAGTGAAGAAACCAAGCAAAAGGCCATTGATAAGTTGGACAAATTTACTGTGAAAATTGCCTATCCAGATGTTTGGGAGGATTATTCAAAATTAATGATCAAGGAAGGGAACAGTTATGCTGAAAACGTTATGGCACTTGCTGACTGGAACTTAAAAGACAATTTGGATAAAATAGGTAAACCTGTTGATAAAACCGAATGGGGAATGCCTCCTCAAATGGTGAATGCCTATTTTAACCCATTTAATAATGAGATTGTGTTTCCAGCTGCCATTTTACAGCCACCTTTCTATAATTATACCGCAGATGAAGCCGTAAATTATGGCGGAATTGGTGCAGTAATCGGCCATGAAATTTCTCATGCCTTTGACGATCAAGGAGCTCAATTTGATGGAGATGGAAACTTAATTAATTGGTGGACAGAAGCAGACCTTACTGAATTTAAAAAACGAGGAGATGCCCTTGCAGATCAGTACAGTGCCATTGAAGTCCAAGATAGTTTATTCATTAATGGAAGGTTTACTTTAGGGGAAAACATTGGTGATCTTGGAGGATTGTTGGGTGCTTATGACGGATTGCAACTGTATTTTGAAGAAAATGGCAGACCCGAAAATATTGATGGTTTTACACCAGAACAGCGTTTCTTTATGAGTTGGGCAACAGTGTGGAGAACCTTGACCAGAGAAGATGCTTTAGAAACTCAAATTAAAACCGATCCACATTCCCCGGGATTTTATAGAGCTACACAACCGCTTAAAAATATTGATGCATTTTATGAAGCGTTTGACATCAAAGAAGGTGATTCCATGTATTTGGCCCCTGAAAAGCGTGTAAGAATTTGGTAATACAAAAATAATCGACAAAAAAAGCAGCTGTTTGGCTGCTTTTTTTGTTTGAATTAAGGAATTCAATTATTCCTTTTTGCGCGACAACAAAGCATCTTTGCTAACTTTTGCCAAATTAAAATTTGGGTCAATGGCCAGGGCTCTATTCATAATGGCCAATGAAGCCTCGACGTTTTCATTTTGGTTTTCGCTAAAAATGGCCAATGCCTTTAAATACAATAAAGCAGCTTTAAGCGAAGTTTGATAGGGTTGTTGGGTTTCATAAAATGTACGCACCATATCATCCTTTACATTTGCAAGACCGTATTCGATGCTGGTTTTGGCCCCTGCCAAATCTTGGGTCTGGATTTTTAGGTCTGCAATTTCATAAGCTAAATTGGCGTTGGGTTGACGCTGAAATAAAACTTCATATTGCTCCAAAGCCCTTTTTGGTTGGTTTAATGCTTTTAAGGCAACAGCTTTAACCTCGACATTGATATCAGAATCGGTTGGGTTTTTTTCGATGCCAATAGTATTTAGAGCTTCAAGGTTTCTGCCTTCAGAAACATATAAATAGGCAAGAGTATCTTTGCGGGCCTGTGTTGGCTCAAGGACATCTAGATGTGTCATGGCATTAATGATGCCTTGTATATCGCTTTGTTTTTTCATTTGTGCATAATAGGCTTCAAAGTGATTTTTCAGTTCAGTTTTTGTTTGTGCCGTAATGCCCATTGAGGACATTATAATCAGAAGGATCGCTATCTTTTTCATCTGTTATTATTTATGGGTTTTTATAGGTCAGATGGAATGCCCAATCATCACTTTTGGTTAGTGGACAAAAATTTTGTTGTGGGCATTTCATGTTCTAAAAATTTAATGGGCTAAACTAAAAAAATTAATAGTATTAATTCTTAAAAGCTTGCCAATAATTACAATTTTATTTGAAATTCATAATTTAAAAAGCGCTCCAGTTTGTTGGAAAGGATAATTTTCCCTTTACTTTTCTGGCTTAAATCATAGCTTGGCAATGGAAGATCCATGGATTTACAGACCGAAGTATAATAATTTTGTTTAGAAGGATGTGGTGTTGTTGAGGCATTAAATGTTTCGCCAAAAACATCGTATTCAATAATTTTTAGAAGAATGGCAATAGCATCGGTAAGATGGATTAAATTCACAGGGGCATCAGGATTTTTTAAATCGGTTTTCCCCGAAAGCTGTTTTGCCGGATGTCTGTCATTTCCAAATAAGCCGGCAAACCGGACAACAGTCGTTTTAAAATGGAGATTGTTTTGAAGCAATGCTTCAACTTGTAAGAGTTGTTTTCCAGACTCAGTATTAGGATTGGGCTTTGTCTTTTCAGTAATTTCAGGAAAAGGATCTTCATCAGCATAAACGGATGAGCTACTTATAAACAGCACTTTTTTGATTGGGGAAGCTTCAATATTGGGGATTAAATTCTGAATTGACGCAACGTAATTTTGCTCTGGGTTTTTCTGTAAACCTAGTGGAATATTTAAAACCAAAACATCAGATTCAGATAGACTTTCTTGAATGTTGCCAGTAAGGCCTTCAGAAGAGATTTTTAAATAAAAAGCCTTGATTTGCTCATTGGCAAGAAGATACAATTTCTCTTTGGAAGTCGTGGTCCCTTTAATTTCATATCCTGTTTTAATAAGTGCTTTTGCCAAAGGTAAACCTAGCCAACCACACCCAATAATACTAATTTGCCTATTCAATGGAAATGGTCTTTTTTATAATTATGGCATCGTTCAAGACAAAGGGCTTGGGAATCATATCATTTGGGCGCTTTTGAATTTTGAAATGGGGATTTATCAGTAAGTCATAAGAAGATTCATAGATCTGAAATGTAGTTTTTTGATTTTTAGGGATACTGAATTGAAATTCCAATGAATCTTCATCGGTAACATAAAAGTTAAATAGGCTATTATCGGTTCTGTTCTGAAAAACTGAAGCTTG